>CAMATD010000045.1 GCA_945860785.1 Variovorax sp. YR752
CAGCGCCCACTGTGCCCAGGGCACCGGGTGCTCCCCGCAGCGAAATAAAGGAGGAGCGAAGCGGGGGACATTCGCGGAGGGGAGCACCCGGTGTCCTGGGCACGCGCCCTGAACAAAAGCGCCCCGAGAAAAACTGACATGCAAGACACCGCACTGCGCACCCTGCAGCTGGCCGGCACCGACATCGGCCTACTCGAACTCCGCACGCCGCAAGGCACGCTGCGTCTCGGGCGGCAGGGCGACGACGTCGTGGAATTGCCCGTCGAGATGACCGAGGCCGAGACCGTGTCGGTACACGCCCCCTCGGTCGGCGTGTTCCTGCACAGCCATCCGCTGGCCGCCACGCCACTGGTGCGCATCGGCGAGCACGTGGGAGTCGGCCAAACCGTCGGCCTGCTGAAGATCGGCCCGCTGCTGCTGCCCATGACTGCGCCGCAGACCGGCATCGTCGACGACATCCACGTGGTCGACGGCCTTGCGGTCGGCTACGGAACACCGCTGGTCGACCTGCACCCCCTCTGACGAACGAGAGAAGGACCCCATGGACATCGATCTCAACGCAGACCTCGGCGAAGGCTTCGGCCCCTGGCGCATGGGCGAGGACGAAGCGCTGCTGGACATCGTCTCTTCCGCCAACGTGGCCTGCGGCTTTCATGCCGGCGATCCGGTCATCATGGACCGCACCGTGCGCATGGCGCGCGCCCGCGGCGTCGACGTGGGGGCGCATGTGGGCTTTCCCGACCTGCTCGGGTTCGGCCGCCGGCCGATGCAGATCGAGCCCAAGGAGCTCGTTGCCTACGTTCTTTATCAGCTGAGTGCGCTGGAAGGCATGGCGCGCACCGCCGGCCACCGCATGACGCATATGAGCTTCCACGGCGCACTCGGCAACATGGCCGCAGCCGACGCCGCGTTCGCCGAGCCGCTGGTGCGCGCGGTGGCGGACTTCGACCCGATGCTCATCGTCAGCTCTTCCGCCAGTCGCGCCATCGAGGATGCGGCCGCGCGCTACGGCCTGCGGGTGCGGACCACCTTCCTGGCCGACCGCGCCTGCGACGACGACGGCCTGCTGGTGCCGCGCAAGCTGCCCGATTCGGTGATCCACGACCGCGACGCGGTGCTGGCGCGCGTACGGCAGCTGCTCGACGAGGGCACGGTCACCAGCTACAGCGGCAAGAAGATCCCGATGCGCGTGCATTCGATCCTGCTGCACGGCGACACGCTTGGCGCGGTGGACCTGGCCCGCGCCGTGCGTGGCGTGGTCGAGCAGGTGGGGCGGGTGGTGCCCATTTCCAGGCAATCGGGCTAGCCGCCCGGGGCGGCACAGGGGCAATATCAGGGCGGCTTATCGCTCCACAGCCAATCCGTCTTGGCGCCGCGAAGGGGCGCTCGATACAGTGGGTTCGACGCAGTGATCTCCAGCTTCAACGAAAGAAACAAAGATGCCGTTCTCTGACTACAAGACCGCGCTGGTGACGGGGGCCTCCTCGGGCATCGGTGCCGCCGTCGTCGAGCGCCTGTGCAAGGAAGGCCTGAAGGTCCATGCGCTGGCGCGCAGCGCCGACAAGCTGGCCGAGCTGGCCGCGCGCACCGGCTGCATCCCACACGCCATCGACGTGAGCGACCTCGCCGGCATCACCCGCCTCACGCAGGAGATCGAATTCGACGTGCTGGTCAACAACGCCGGCGTAGACCGCCCCGGCTCCATCCTCAAGGCCGACGCCGAGGGCATCGACCTGCTGGTGGACGTGAACCTGCGCGCCGTGCTGCATCTGTGCCGGCTCGTGGTGCCCGGCATGGCCGCGCGCGACCGCGGCCACGTGGTCAACATCAGCTCCATTGCCGCGGCCTACAACTTCGGCGGCAACAGCACCTACCACGCGACCAAGGCGGCCGTGAGCATGCTGTCGCGCCAGCTGCGCATCGACGTGTTCGGCAAGCGCGTGCGCGTGACCGAGATCTGCCCGGGGCGCGTGGCCACCGACATCTTCGCGCACGTGCACGGCGATTCCGAAGAGACCCACAAGCGCTTCGTCGAAGGCTACGAGCTGCCGCAGGCCGAAGACATCGCCAACGCCATCGCCAACGCCATCGCCATCGCCATCGCCATCGCGGCACCCATCGCGGTCAACGTGGGCCACATGGAAATCACACCCACGCTGCAGGTGCCCGGCGGGCTCTCGACCGCGCGGCCGGAAACGCCGCAGGCCTGAGCGGCATCACGCCCCACACGCCACGCCAAGGAACAGCGCATGAAGGACTTCGACCTGCTGGCGATCCTGCTGAAGCCGGAGTTCGGTGCGATGCTTTTGCACGGCCTGCTGGAGACGATGAAGATCGCCGCCGGTTCCTGGCTGCTGGCGATGGCCATGGGGATCGTGCTGCTGGTCGTGCGGCTCACGCCGAACCGCGTGGCAGGGCGCGTGGTGGCCGGTTATGTCTCGTACCACCGCAACGTGCCGACGCTGGTGCAGCTCATGCTGTGGTACTTCGGCATCTTCAGCCTGCTGCCCGATGCGCTGCAGGGCTGGCTCTCGGTGCACAACGCCGAGACCATTCTTTCGATCGTCGCGCTCAGGCTCTGCCAGGCCGCCTACTTCAGCGAAGACATGCGCTCGGGCCTGCGCTCGATCCCGGCCGGTCAGGCCGAGGCCGCGCGCGCCCTGGGCCACGGCTACATCGGCTCGATGCGTCACGTGATGCTGCCGCAGGCGATCCGCAACGCGGTGCCGGCGCTGGTCAACCACAGCGTGTCGCTCTTCAAGAACAGCGTGTCGCTCTTCAAGAACAGCGTGTCGCTCTTTAAGAACAGCAGCCTGGCGATGGCCATCGGCGTGGCCGAGCTGACCCATGCGGTGAAGGAAATCGAGAGCCAGAGCTTTCGCACCTTCGAGGCCTACAGCGTGGCGACGGTGCTGTACCTCGTGTGCTCGCTGCTCATCATGGCGGTGGGCGGCTGGCTGTCGCGGCGCTACCGCATCGTCGGAGCGAGGTAAGAAAAAGCCATGTTCAGCGTCTATGAAATCCTTCGCGACAACTGGCTGCTGCTGCTCGTCGGCCAGTACCCCAGCGGGCCGCTCGGCGGCATCGTCGCCACGCTGATCCTGTCGGTGCTGGGCATCGTGCTGGCGTTCCCGTTGTCGGTGCTGCTGGCGCTGGCGCGGATCTCGCCCTGGCGCCTGCTGCGCTGGCCCGCGACGGTGCTGGTCTACGTGGTGCGCGGCGTGCCGCTCCTCATGGTGATCCTGTGGGTCTACTTCCTGGTGCCGATCCTGATCGGGCGGGATGTGTCGGGCTTCACCACCATGCTGTGCACGCTGGTGATCTACGAGGGCGCCTACCTGTCGGAAGTGGTGCGCGCCGGCATCCAGGCTCTGCCCAAGGGCCAGACCGAAGCGGCGCGCGCGCTCGGCCACAGCCACCTCGGCACGATGTGGTTCGTGATCCTGCCGCAGGCGCTCTACAACATGCATGCCGAGCATGCTGAGCCAGTTCATCTCCACGATCAAGGAGACCACGCTGGGCTACGTCATCAACGTGCAGGAGCTGACCTTCGCGGCGAACCAGATCAACAACCAGCTGCTGACCAAGCCGTTCCAGGTGTTCTTGATCCTGGCGATGACGTACTACGTCGTCTGCTTCAGCTTGACCCAGCTGGCGCAGTGGCTGGAGCGGCGCATCGCCCACAAGCGGCTCGGTGCAACTTCCGCGAAGACATCCGAAGACGGTGTTTCGCTGCCGCCGCCGGTGGTGGCGAATCCGTGAGGTCGCGCACGACGGCCATCGACAACAAGACCAGGAGACAGCGCCATGAACCCCGTTCCACACCCCGCAGGGGATGACACCATGATCCTGTTCTCCAACATCAACAAGTGGTACGGCGACTACCAGGCGCTCGCCGACGTCAACGCCGAAGTGAAGAAGGGCGAGGTCGTGGTGGTCTGCGGGCCCTCGGGCTCGGGCAAGTCCACGCTGATCCGCACCGTCAACCACCTCGAGGAAGTGAAGTCGGGGCAGCTGCTGTTCGACGGCCACGACATCCACGCGCCGATGAGCAGCATGGCGCTCAACAAGCTGCGCAGCCGCATCGGCTTTGTGTTCCAGAGCTTCAACCTGTTTCCGCACCTCTCGGTGCTCGAGAACATCATGCTGTCGCCGATGCGCGTGCTGGGCGTGAAGCGGGCCGAGGCGAAGGCGAGGGCGGCGCAGCTGCTCGAGCGCGTGGGCCTGTCCAACAAGGCCGGCGCGTACCCGGCGCAGCTCTCGGGCGGCCAGCAGCAGCGCGTGGCGATTGCCCGCGCGCTGGCCATGGAACCGCCCGCGATGCTGTGCGACGAGCCCACCAGCGCGCTCGACCCCGAGATGGTGGGCGAGGTGCTGTCGGTGATGCGCAGCCTGGCCAACGACGGCATGACCATGATGTGCGTCACGCACGAGATGAACTTCGCCCGCGAGGTGGCCGACCGCGTCTGGTTCATGGATGCGGGTCGCATTCTCGAGAAGGCCGACCCCGAGACCTTCTTCAGCAGTCCGCAGCATCCGCGCGCGCAGCGCTTCCTGTCGGACTTGCGCGCGCACTGAGTCTTCGTTTCTTCCCCTCTTCGCATTTCTCCAGGAGTTCACCATGTCGAACAGAACCGCTTTTCGTTTCACCGCCATCGGCGCCTGTCTGTGTGCTGCGTCGTTGCTGGCGCATGCTGACCAGTGGAGCGATATCAGTCAGCGCAAGGAGCTTCGCTGCGGCACCTTCGCCGACGTGCCGCCGTTCGCGGCGCCCGATCCGAAGACGCGCGAAATGGTGGGCCACGACGTCGACCTGTGCAATGCGCTGGCCAAGGAGCTCGGCTTGACGGCCAAGGTCACGCCGCTGTCGGTGGAAGCGCGCGTGCCCGAGGTCAAGCTCGGCCGCGTCGACGTGACCATCGCCAACCTGGCCTACACCAAGAGCCGCGGCGAGCAGATCCAGTTCAGCGATCCGTACTACGTGGCCAAGGAAATGCTCGCGGTGAAGGCCTCCGATCCGGGCATGGCCAAGGCCGACTTCAAGGGCAAGCGCCTGAGCTCCACCAAGGGCTCGACCTCGGAGCTGTCGATCAAGATGAACGGCTCGGAGCCCGTGACCTTCCAGGACACGGGATCGGCCTTCATGGCGGTGCAGCAGAACAAGTCGGTCGGCATGATCGCGAACACCATGACCATCACCAAGCTGGTCAATCAGTCGAAGACCGAGGGGGTGGCGCTGAAGATGATCAAGGATCCGATGGTGCTGCAGCCCATCGGCATCGGCATGAAGAAGGACGAGCCGGTGCTGCTGTCCAAGGTGAACGCCGCGCTCTACGCGCTGGAGAAGTCGGGCGAACTCGACAAGCTCTGGGCCAAGTGGCTCGGCCCGAACACCGAATACAAGATGGTGCGCGAAGAAAAGGTCACGCCGCTGGCGGACCTCAAGTTCGAACTGCTGCCCTGACCGTTCGCCGGTCGAGCCGTCTCTTCAGACGGCGGAGACGGCGGCAGCGCGCGGCATGCCGCCGTGCGGGTTCGGTGGCGTCTTGACGATCGACGTGAGCGAAGGTTCGGCTGGCCGCAAGGCCGCCAGGTCGAGGCGCAGACGGCGCAGTTGAATGTCGCCAGCGAATGCCTTCTCCATGGCATGCGCCGCACCCAGCACCTGGTGGTCGGCCCGGAAGCCGCCCACGATCTGCAGCCCGAACGGCATGCCCGCGTGGTCGACGCCGCACGGCAGCGAGATCGCCGGATGCGTCGTCAGAGTGACGACGTAGGTCAGTGCCAGCCAGCGGTAGTAGTGCGCCTGCGTCTCGCCGTTGATGGTGTCGGCGTACGGCTGCGTCCATGGAAAGGGCGTCACGGGCGTGGTGGGCGAGAGCACCAGGTCGTAGTCGGCGAAGGTCGCCTGGAAGCGCTTGATGAGGCGGGTCTGCTCGGCCTGCGCCCAGGCGCTGTCGAGCAAGCTCATCTTCGCGCCCATCTCGTAGTTGGCGCGGGAGTTGGGGCCCAGGCTGTTCGGGTCGCGCTGGTAGGCAGCGTGCATGCCCGCCACGAAGGCCTCGGCACGCAGCACGTCGAAGCAGCGGTGCGCTTCGCCGAGGTCGAATTCGACTTCATCGCAGCGCTGGAACAGGTGCCGCATCGCGCCCATCTTCCGGCGCATCGTGGCGCGGATGCTGTCGTTCACGGCGCAGACGCCGAAGTCTTCGGTCCACGCCACGCGAAGCCGGCTGAGATCGACGTCGATCGGCTTGAGAAAGGACAGCGGATCGAGCGGATAGCTCAACGGATCGCCCGCGTTCATGCCGGCCGACGCCGCGAGTTGCAGGCACGCATCTTCGACCGTGCGGCCCATCGGACCGACGACCGAGATCGGTGTCCAGCCCAACGGCTTTCGCACGCTCGGCACGACGCCCGGTGACGGCCGGAAGCCGACCACGCCGCACTTGGCCGCCGGAATGCGCAGCGAGCCGCCGGTGTCGGAGCCGGTGCACACGGGCAGCATGTCGCACGCCAGGGCCGCGGCCGAGCCGCCGGAAGAGCCGCCGGCATTCAGGTTCGGGTTGAAGGGGTTGCCCGTGGCGCCCCACACGTCGTTGCGCGAGTTGGCGCCGGCTCCCATCTCGGGCACGTTGGTCTTGCCGGCCACGATGGCGCCCGCCTTGCGAAGGCGGGCCACCAACTCGATGTCTTCCTGCGGCACGTGGTCGCGGTATATTGACGAACCCCAGGTGGTGAGCAAGCCTTCGGTGGGCTCCAGGTCTTTCACGCCCAAGGGGAGGCCATGCAACAGCCCCAGCAGAGCGCCTTGCATGACGGCGTGCTCCGCGGCCTTGGCCTCGGTCCTTGCGCGGTCGAAGCAGGTCGCGGTCACCGCATTGACGAAAGGGTTCACCCGCTCGATCCGTGCGATACAGGCCTCCAGCAGTTCGACGGCGGATTGTTCGACGAGTTCGGTGGCAATGGGCATGGGCAATCGTTGAGGGAAAGTCAGTCGGCGGTGATGTTTGCGCGCGCGGCAACGGCACGCATCACGGGCAGTTCCCGGTTGATGAGTGCGCTCGCCACCGCGGCGTTGCTGTAGGCCGGATCGAGGCCCTGGGCGCTCAGCCTGGCCCGCGTGTCCGGGTCGGCCATGGTCGCGGCCAGCGCCTTCTCGAGCCGGACCTTCGCATCGGCGGGCAGGCCCCCCGGCGCCGCGAGGATCAGCCAGGAGTCCATGTCGATGTCGGGATAGCCGCTCTCGGCCAGGGTGGGCGCCTCGGGCAACAGGCTGGAGCGCCTGGCCGTCGTCACCGCGATGGCCTTGATCTTGCCGCTCTTGAGCTGCGGGATCGCGGCGCCCACGGTGTCCACGCTGAACGCGACCTGCCCGCCCATCAGGTCCGTCATGGCCGGTGCGCTGCCCTTGTAGGGCACATGCGTCATCTTCAGGCCGGCCGCATGCAGGATGGTTTCGCCGGCGAAGTGCGCGGTCGTGCCGGTGCCGAAGGAGGCGTAGGAATACTTGCCGGGCGATGCCTTCACGTAGTCCACAAACTGCCTGACGGTCTGCACCGGCACCTCGCTGTTGGCCAGCAGGATGAGCGCGATGCGCCCGGCAATGCCGATGGGCTCGAAGCTCTTGACCGGGTCGTAGGGCAGGTTGGCGCGGATTGCGGGATTGACGGTGAAGGTCGTACCCGAGCTCACGAGCAGCGTGTAGCCGTCGGGCGCCGCCTTGGAGACGTAGCTCGCGCCGATGATCGTTCCCGCTCCGGCGCGGTTCTCGATGACGACGGGCTGGCCAAGCTCCCTGGCCAGCCGCTGGCCGATGATCCGCCCGTTCACGTCCGTCGCGCCGCCCGGTGGAAAGGGGATCACGAGCGTGACCGGCCGCGAGGGAAACCCGCTCTCCGCGGCAAGGGTGGCCATCGGCGCGAGGCCGAGGCAGGACAACAGCGCCATGCTGGCCAGTGCGGAGGGGCTTTTCATGAATGAGGTACTCCTGGGAAATCTCATCCTAGGAGCGGGAGCCCGCTGCCACAAGCGCAATGTTTAGAATTGTGGGTTGCCGAATCGGCAATCGACGCAGCCCGTTGCCCATTGCGCTGCCAGGAGAAATTCATGCGACTTCATGCGCTGCAAGAGACTGCGGTCCGGTACTTTTTCGAGGTCGTGAAGACCGGCTCCGTGAAGGAAGCGGCGCTCAAGCTCAATGTCGCGCCCTCGGCCGTGAGCCGGCAGGTGGCGCGCTTGGAGCGCGAGCTCGACACGCTGCTGTTCGACCGCCACGCGCGCGGCATGGTGCCCAACGCGGCCGGCGAGCTGCTGGCGGCGCACGCCAAGCGGATGCAGCAGGACATCGAACGGGTCGCGAGCGACATCGCCGGCTTGCGCGGCCTGCGCAGCGGGCATGTGCGCGTGGTGAGCACGGAAGGCTTTGCCTTCGACTTCCTGCCGATGCTGATCGCCCGCTTTCGCGACAAGTACGAGGGGATCCGCTTTCACCTGGAGGTCGGCTCGCCGGGCGACATACCCAAGCGCATACGCGATGGCGAAGCGGAGGTCGGGATGACCTTGAGCGCGGTGCCCGAGCCCGGTATCAAGATCGAGCTGCGCCACCCCGCGCCGATCCTGGCCGTGATGGCCAAGGGGCATCCACTGGCGGCACAGCGGCAGCTGTCCCTGCGCCAAGTGGTGGCCTACCCGCTGGGGCTGCCGCTGCAGGACAGCTCGATCAGGCAACTGCTCGATACCAGTTGCAGCAGGCAGGGGTTGCAGTATGTGCAGGCCATGTCCAGCAACCATGCGAATGCGCTGATGAGTTTTGCGGCTGCGGGGGGCGGGAGCATTGCGTTCTACGGGGCGCTGTCGATCCGCACGCAGTTGCAGAACAAGGCGCTGGTGGCCATTCCGTTGAAGAACCGCGAGATGAACGAGCGGCACCTGGAGGTCGAGACGCTGGCCGGTCGATCGCTGCCGGATGCGGGGAAGGCGTTTGTGCGGTTTTTGACGGATGCGGTCAAGGCGGCTTGGCTGACTTTTCGTGTCACGCGAGCAGGCGCATCCGCGCAGTCGTTGATGGCTGCCGCATCAGCTCAGCTGTCGCCCCAGCCCGCGAGCGCATCCGAAGACTCCTCCAGAAGCGCGAGCTTGCCCTTCTCGGTGATGCCCAGCACCGTGGCCGGCTTGTAGCAGGTGGCGCCGTGTTGAATGGCCTCCGGCGGAGGGATGACAGCCATGATCAGCCCGGCGGCCCTCAGCACGCAAAGCTCGTTAATTTCCGACGGTGCGAACACCTGGTAGGGAAGGGTCTGTTTCGCAATATGCCTCAGGCATTCCATGGTCATTTTTTCAATTTCCTGATTGCTCCCTCAAGCCTGGATTCCTCGCGCAGCACCAGCACCGGAATGTGCGAGTGGGTCAGCATGTGCAGCGTTTCGCTGCCCATCAGAGCAACCGCGCAAGGCTGCGCCGTCCATGCGAAGCCATCACGATCAGATCGCACTGCTGGTTCTTGGCGGTGGCGATGATGGCCTCGGCGACCTGGTTCGACTTCATGACGATGGCTTGTGCGCTGCGAACACCCTTGGCAACCGCGGTGGTCCTGACTGCATCGACCAAGCGCTGGGCCGCGACGTCCGTCCGCTCCTGCGTGACTTCGGCTTCGCGCTGGCTCAGCACCATGGAGCCCTCGAAGTAGCCGTAGGGTTGGATGTGTGCCACCGTGACGCTCACCAATTCGGCGTTGGTCAGCGAGGCAAGGTCAATGGCGGTGGAAACCGCCTTCTCCGACAGCGCAGAGCCATCGGTTGCGACGAGAACACGCTTGTACATGGCAGGCTCCTAGGCCCCCGGCACCGCGGGTGCCTCGCAGTCCAGTCTAGTCCGCAGATTTCAGTCCTTCAAGCGCATGCCCGCGAGGAAGGCGCGGGTTTGGCTTCGGGTTTCCGGCGAACGAGGGTTGTCGGCTATGTCCCGTAGTGGCTGAGAAACAGGTCGACCGCCGCATTGGCGATCTGCCGCTGCGCCCGGAGCGCCAGCTTGGGCTGGCCCAGCGCGATCTGGGGCCAGAAGGCCACGCCCTTGACCAGGCTTTCCAGTTGCTGCGCGGCCAGCGAGGCATCGCCCGGCTTCAGGCGGCCGTCCTTCTGCGCGGCGCGAATCCATCCGAGCACGCCGCCTTCCTTCTGGCCCAGTCGATTCACCATCTCCTGCACGCGTTCGGGCGAATGGATGGCGGCCGCGATGGCCACGCGCGCGAGGTCGAGAAAGCTGTCGTCCGCCAGCAGGGCCATCTTCTGCATCAGCAGTGCGAGCAGTTGTTCGCGCACCGGCGCGTCGGCGCGGTAGGGCAGGTCTTCCTGGTTCGCGGCGCTTTCCCACAGCACGCGAAGGATCTCGGCAAAGAGTTCGTCCTTGCTCGGAAAGTGGTTGTACAGCGTGCGCTTCGAAACCTCGGCGCGGGCGGCGATCTTGTCGACGCTCGTGGCCTCGAAGCCATTGGCGCGGAACTCGGCGATCGCGGCCTGGACGATTGCCTCGCGTTTGCGGTCGGTCAGACGGAGTGTCGGGGTCATGGGTGAATATTACACCCGTAAGTTTACTTTTTTTTGGAGAAAGCGCTACACTTCCAAAAAGTACACTGAGAAGTGTACTTTCAGTCTTCTCTTCATCGGAGTGATCAGCACCATGGCCCCTCTTTCTCTCTGCCTTCGCCGCGGCGAGTCCGTCGCCCCCGCCACGTCGCCTCGACAGCGCGATGGCAAATTCCGCAACGTCGTGCCGCGCGAGGCGCCCGGGTTCGCCAAGACGCTCGCGATCGCCTGGCGCGTGTTGACGCAGAAGCCCGACACCACGGTGCCGCGCGCGCCGATTCCGGTGCAGGCCCTCAGCGCGGCAGCGCTGGCCGCCGCTCCGGACGCGAGCCTGTTCCGGTTGGGACATTTCACCCTGCTGCTGAAGCTCGCCGGCGAGTTCTGGCTCACCGACCCGGTGTTTTCCGAACGCGCGTCGCCGTTCCAGTGGATGGGGCCGAAGCGCTTTCATGCGCCGCCGATCGCCATCGAGGACCTCCCGCCCATCAAGGGCGTGATCCTGTCGCACGACCACTACGACCATCTGGACCACGCCGCCATCATGAAGCTGGCACCCAAGGTGGACGTGTTCGTCACGCCCATCGGCGTGGGCGACCGGCTGATCGCCTGGGGCGTGGATGCGGCCAAGGTGCAGCAGCTCGACTGGTGGCAGCAGACGGCCGTGTCGGGCGTGCGGCTGGTGGCCGTGCCGGCGCAGCATTTCTCGGGCCGCAGCCTCACCGACGGCGACCGCACCTTGTGGGTGTCGTGGGTGATCATGGCTGGCGACCTGCGCCTGTTCTTCAGCGGAGACACCGGCTACCACGCCGACTTCAAGTCCATCGGCGAGCGTTTCGGTCCCTTCGATGTGACCATGCTCGAAACCGGCGCCTACGACGCCCAGTGGCCGGAGGTGCACATGCAGCCCGAAGAGACGCTGCAGGTCCATCGCGATCTCAAAGGCCGCTGGCTGATGCCCGTGCACAACGGCACCTTCGACCTGGCGATGCATGCCTGGCACGAGCCGTTCGATCGCATCCATGCCTTGGCCGAAGCGGCCGGCATCGCGCTGGCGACACCGGCCATGGGCGAGCAGCTGTCGCTTGACACAGCCGCAGGCCGGGCAGCGCTGGTGGCAGGCGCTAGAGCCTTCACGCTGAGCGCGGCCGTCGTCATCAGGGCTGCGCGTCGCGGGCCAGGGTCGCCACCGGCGTGCCGGTGTTCTCCACCCAGCCGCCGCCCAGCGTCTTGTAGAAGGTCACGAGATTGGTCAGTCGCGACAGCCGCGTGGTGATGAGGTTCTGCTGTGCCGTGTAGAGCGAGCGCTGCGAATCCAGCACGCTCAGGTAGCTGTCGACGCCGCGCCGGAAGCGCGCGTCCGAGAGTCGGTAGCTCTCTGCCGTCGCGTTCACCAGCGACTGCTGCGCATCGAGCTGGCGCAGGCACTGAAGCAAGACGTCGATGTGCGCAGCATCGATGCCATCGAGGAGATCGATGTTGAGGTTCGCGATGCGGGGGAACAACTCGCCGAAGAGTTGATGGCCCGCGGGACTCAGGCGCACATGCACCTCGCGGCGGTCGTCTGCGTTCTGCCGCCGCTCCACCAGCTTCTTCTCGAAGAGACTGCGCAGGCCGCGCGAGGTGCGCACACGGTCCAGGTGCAGGCGCTCGGCGAATGCGGAAGGCGTGACCTCTCCGATCTGCGCCAGCATGCCGATCATTCCCCACTCGCGATGTGTGATGCCGAAGCCGCCTTCGACGAGCCGGGTCGCCATGCTGCTGCTGGCGCGCACCGCGCGCGACAGCCGGTACAGAAGCAAGTCGTCCAGAGAACGAGGAGCGCGCAACGCGCCCGCATCGGGAAAAGCTGGCATGTGAATCAGCAGGTTATAGCCACGCCGCCTCAGCAGCGTGTGATTGATTAGATCAACTAGTTGTTATGTATCTATAACCATGTAACAGCACGGCATGTTGCTGCAACAAGGACCGATTTGCGATCTTTTTTCTCGAAACCCTTTTCGACCCCGAGCGGTCAGGTGGCACTCAGTCTTCATGAATTAACGGCCACGTTGAACGGCGCATCGACCATCGGCATCACCGTCGCGCGGCTCGACATCGACGTGACTTCGGATAGCAAGCCTCGTGCCGAAGGTCGCATCGCGGCCCGGCGCATCGAGCTCTCAGAACGTGCGGCTGCTCGCTGACGCGAGCGTGCGCACGAACTACAACTGCCAGCAGGAAAATTTCATGGCTTCTTTCTTTTCCCGGCGAAAGCTCACCGCGTGGTGTCTCGCCCTTGCCGCTTGCGGCGCCATCGCTCACGCCCATGCGCAAAGCCTCGACGGTCCGCTCACGCTCGTCGTCGGCTATGCGCCCGGCGGGAGCACCGACAGCATGGCGCGGCTGAGTCCGAAGCTCGGCGTGCCGGTGACGGTCGAGAACCGCCCCGGCGAAGGTGGCCGGCTGGCCGCGAAACAGCTCAAGCGCGCACCCGCGGGCGAGAACGTGCTGATGCTCGGCAACCCCGCCGTGATGGTGATCGCGCCGCTGGTGTTCAAGGATGCGGGCTACGACCCCGACAAGGACTTCGTGCCGGTCTCGCAGGTCAGCAGCTACGACTTCGCGCTGGCGGTCGGCAACAAGCTGCAGCTGGATCGCGCGATGTTCCTGGTGGGGCGGCTCTGGGCGCATCCGGAAGAAGCGGTGTTCGGCGTGCCGGCCACCGGCAGCCTTCCCCACTTCTTCGGCTTGATGGTGGGTGATGCGTTGAGCGTGCAGCCGCAGATCAAGGGCTATGGCGGCTCGGCACCGCTGTCGGCTCGACCTGAGCGGCGGCAGCCTGCCGATTGCGATCGACACGCTGGACTCGCTCTATGCGCAGCACTTGGCCGGCAAGATCCGCATCCTGGCCGTGTCGGGCAAGAAGCGCGTGAGCTTCGCGCCTTCGCTGCCGACCTTCCGCGAAGCAGGCATGAAGATCGATGCCGACGGCTGGAACACCTTCTTCGCCCCGAGCAGCATGCCGCAGGCGAAGGTGCAACTGATGGCCAGCGCGATCCGCGAAGTCATGCAGGACCCGGGGCTGAAGAAGGCCGCCGATGCGCTCTACATCACGCCGGTCGTCAGCACGGCCGCGGAGACGGCGCAGATGCTCAAGGCCTATCGCCAGCAATGGGAGCCGGTGGTGCGTCGGTCCGGCTTCGCGCCCTGAGGTCCGGGGCTTCGGTTCACGGACGGATATCCAAGCATCTCTCATGCTCGACCTGAACGACGTCGCGATGTTTGTGCAGGTGGCGCGCTGCGGCAGCTTTGCCGAGGCGGCGCGACGGCTGTGCATGCCTTCGGCCACGGTGAGCCGGCGCATCCAGCAACTCGAGGCGTACCTGGGCACCCGGCTGATGCAGCGCTCGACGCGCAAGCTGACGCTGACGAGTACGGGCCAGTCCTTCCACGAGCGTTGCGGTCCGGCGGTCGAGGAGTTGATTGAGACCGGGCAATTGCATCTCGCGGGCAACCAGGAGCCGAGCGGCACGGTGCGGGTGGCCGCGTCGACGAGCTTCTTCGATTGCTTCCAGATGGAATGGGTGGAGGCGTTTCTCGCCGAGCATCCGCTGGTGCGGCTCGACTTCGTGCTCAGCGACCTGCTGGTCGATCTCATTGCCGACCGCATCGACGTTGCATTTCGCGGCGGGCCCTTGCAGGACTCCAGCTATGTGGCCCGAAGAATCTTCGCGAGCTATGGCGAGCTCGTCGCCAGTCCCGCCTATCTGGCCGCGCACGGCGTGCCCGCCAGCCTAGACGAACTGAGCGAGCACGAATGCGTGGTGCAGCCCGACGCCGGCGGCTACGCCACGTGGCGCCTGCAAGACCTGGAGGGTGCGGAGACGGAAGTGCGTGTGAGAGGGCGCTTCAACAGCAACGCGCAGGAGGTGCTGCGCAAGGCCGCATGCGCCGGCCTCGGCATTGCCGCGCTGCCGTCGATCCTGACGGCGTCCGACATTGCCGCCCGCAGGTTGGTGCCGGTGCTGCCGCAGTACAAGCGGGCCGGCCGCGGCCTGAGCGTCGTCTACCCCAGTCGCCAGCAGCGTCCGCTGGCGGTGACGGCGTTTGTCGACATGGCTGTGGAGAAGCTGAGTGCGCAGGATTGGATGCCCGCATCCAGCGCAGGGGGCGCCTGAAGGCCGAGCGCGCGGCAGGCCGTGCCGACGGCGCGATTGCCTCGAAAAATGAGTGGCTCCATTTCATTTCGCGCCCTAGTCGCAGTGCGCAAATCTGAAAACAATTGTGACATTGAGTTTCTCGATGAAACACGTACCAGTCATTGCAAGGACAGACCGCGGATGCAAACAGGGCCATTGAAAACAGCGTTGCAGCAGAAAGGCGTTTCCCGATGAACCGACGACCTGCCAACCGGCACGCCGGCTTCACGCTGATCGAGCTGATGGTCACGGTGGCCATCGTCGCCATCCTCGCCGCCATTGCCTATCCCAGCTACCGCGACTACATCCTGCGCGGCCAGCTCGTCGACGGCACCAACGGGCTGGCGGCCATGCGCGCGGACATAGAGCGCTTCTACCAGGACAACCGGAGCTATCTCAAGACGGGCAGCTTCGTTCCGCCCTGCACGAGCACCGACACGAAGACCAACATCGTCGGCACCTTTCAGCTGTCTTGCGCCACCACGCCAGCGGCCACGTCGACGACGTTCACGCTGCAGGCCGTCGGCAGCGGGCCTACCAGCGGATTCACTTTCACGGTGGACCAGCTCGGCGTTCAAGGCACCACGATCACGGGCGTGTCGGGCTGGCCCGGCTGCGCCAAGATCTGGGTGACGAGGCGGGGACAGGCGTGCCCCACATGAGAGGCCGCATGGCGCACCTGTCGGGCTTCACGCTGATCGAGAGGATGGTGACGATCACGCTGATGAGCGTCCTGACGATGCTGGCCATGCCGTCGTTCACCACGTGGATCGCCAACAACAAGGTTCGCACCGTCAGCGACTCGCTGCAGAACGGCTTGCGCTTCGCGCAGTCCGAGGCCTTGCGCCGCAGCCGGCCCATCGTCTTCTCGCTCACCAACAGCACGGCGCCCCAGACGAGCCTGACCGCTGCGGCCAATGGCAGCAACTGGTCGATCAACGTGTCCAAGTCGAGCCTCGATGCAAACAACGTGTTCGTGCAGGCGGGCGTACTGCCGGGCGTGGCAGCCAGCGTTCAGATCACGGGCCCCGCAGCCGTCTGCTTCAACTCGATGGGGCGCCTCGTGGCGAACACCGACACCGGCGTGAACGGCGCCAGCTGCGACACCGCCTCGACGGTTTTCACCTACGACATCACCTTGACCGGCGCCGACCGGCCATTGCGCGTGCTGGTCGGCCTGGGCGGGCAGGTCCGCATGTGCGACCCGGCTCGCAAGCTCACGGATTCTCCCGACGGTTGCCCATGAAGAAGAGTTTTCGCAAAGCCTCCGGCGCGAGGCAGTCTGGCGTCGCCTTGCTGGAAGTGCTGGTCTCCATCCTGCTGTTCTCGCTGGGCATCCTGGGCCTGATCGGCCTGGAGGCGCGCGCCATCAGCCTGTCGACCGACGCGGAGGACCGCAACCGGGCGGCGCTGCTGGCCAACGACATTGCGAGCGCGATGTGGCTCGGCAAATCGGTCGCCGTGGACACCAGTGCGGGCTCGACCTGGCAGAAGCGCGTCAGCGACGCCACCAAGGGCGGGCTGCCGAATGGCGCCGTGACCGTCACCGCGGTATCCGGCACCACCAACAGCGCCGACATCCAGATCACCTGGAAGGCACCCGATCGCGCGAAAGCCAGCACCGAACAGAGCAGCACGCTCACCACGCGGGTGACGCTGCCATGATGAAGCCCGCTTTGCATCCGGCGACGACGCGGCAACGCGGCCTCACCCTGGTCGAACTGCTCGTGGCCATGGTCATCGGGCTGATCGTGACGCTGGCCGTGACCAGTCTCGTGGTGGTCGGCGAGGCGCACAAGCGCACCACCACCGCGACCAACGGCATGGGGCAGACCGGCGCCTACGCAGCCTATGTGCTCGACCGTGCGCTGCGCAGTGCCGGCTCGAGCCTGACCCAGTCCACCCAGCCGCCCGACCGCGGTGTGTTCGGCTGCAAGCTCAACGTCGCTTCGCTGCTGCCGGCCGCCACCGCGTTTCCCGCGCCCTTCAAGAAAGCCTTTCTGCCCGGCGCCACGTCCAACCTGCGCGTGGCGCCCGTGCTCATCGGCAAGAGCCAGTCCGACACCGGCTCCGACGTGCTGGTCGTGATGAGCGGCGATGCCGTCGTGGGCGGCGTGCCTCGCGGCCTGACCGACCCCGGCAGCGCCACGACGCTCTCGATGGACAACACGGTGGGCGTTTCCGCGGGCGATCTCGTGCTGGTCAGCCAGCAGGGCACGACGGACTGCCTGCTGGAGCAGGTCGCCAGCACGACGACCAAGGTGCTGACCCTGGGCGGCACCTACTACACGGCCGGCAAGACCACGTCGCTGGAGACGTTGGCGGCCAGCACGTCGACCGACGTCACGCCGCTCGGAAACCCCGCGAACGGCAATGTGCAGTTCCAGCTTTTCGGCGTGGGCGACAACCGCACGCTGGTCGGCTACGACCTGCTGCAGGGCGCCGGAGGCGTCACCCAGGCGCTGGCCGACGAAGTGTCGGAGCTGCATGCCATCTACGGCCTCGATACCAACGGCGACGGCATCCTCGACAGCTGGGCGGACCCGGGCGCCACGGGCTACGACATCGCCACCGTCATGCAGACGGAAGCCACGATGAAGCAGATCGTCGCCGTTCGCGTCGCGCTGGTCATGCGCAGCACGAACAAGGAAAAGGACATCGTCTCGCCCGCCAGCCTCGCGCTGTTCGACGGCTTCGTGGACGCATCGAGCAAGTCGCTCGCACAGACCGTGACCCTGAGCGCCACCGACGACCAGTACTACCGCTACCGGGTCGTCGAATGCACCATCCCGCTGCGCAACATGCTGCTGCTCCCATGAAGATT
Organism: Variovorax sp. YR752; assembly: GCA_945860785.1. Lineage (GTDB taxonomy): Bacteria > Pseudomonadota > Gammaproteobacteria > Burkholderiales > Burkholderiaceae_C > Variovorax. The sequence continues at coordinate 17,586 of CAMATD010000045.1, forward strand.
CCCAAGTCCTTGCGGCCGGCGCGCCAGCGCGGGGTCGTGCTGCTGTTCTGCCTGATCGTCCTCGTGATCCTGCTGGCGGGCGGCGTGGCGGTGGTGCGTGCCATGAACACGTCGCTCACCTCCGCCGGCAACCTGGCCTTCAGGCGCGACCTCGTGAACCAGGGCGAGCGTGCCGTGTCCGCCGTGCTCGCCAAGTTCGCCAGCACGGGAACCCTCGCGAGCGCGACCACCGACCTGCCGGGCGAGAACTTCAAGGCGACCAAGCTCGACACCAACACGCAGGGCATACCCAAGGCCCTGCTGGACGACACGGCCTTCGCCACGGTGGGCAAGGCGTCCAACGACATCACGGACACCACCGCGCAGGTGACCATCCGCTACCTGATCGATCGGCTCTGCACCGACAGCAGCACGGCCACCAGCACCGGCTGCGTGCAGTCTGCCGCGGCCCCGAGCGGAGGCACCGCCAGCCCCACGCCGCCGCCGGCGCCGCCCACCGCGACCATCTACCGCCTGAGCCTGCGGGTCAGCGGTCCGCGCGACACGCAGGTGTTCGTGCAGTCGACGTTTACCAAGCCAGATTGAGAAGAAGGCACCGCATCACCATGACACGCGTTTTCCGTCGTTCGCCGGCAGCGACCTCCAGGGCCGGCGTTGTCGCCCTCGCGTTGCTGATGAGCCTGTCTTGCGCGACGGCGATCGCCGCCGTGACCCTGTCCGACCAGCCGGTGTTCGCCACCTCCGACGTGCCCGGGAACCTGGCGCTGGCGCTGTCGGTGGAGTACCCCACCGCGATCAGCGTGGCGAACCTCAACGACTACGCCGACGCCAGCGAATACCTCGGCTACTTCGACCCCCCGGAAGTGCTACACCTACACCTACGTTGAACCGACCGTGAAGGGGGGCGCCGCGTCCGACAGCTACTTCCAGCCCGCGGGCGCGGCAACCGGCACCAACAAGCACAGTTGCTCGGGCCAATGGAGCGGCAACTTCATGAACTGGGCCACGATGCAGACCATCGACCCGTTCCGATGGGCGCTTTCCGGCGGCTACCGCAGCGTCGACACCGCAACCCTCACCATCCTCGAGAAAGCGTGGGGCTCCACCCAGGGCAGCCTGACCAATTTTCCCCTGCGGGGAACGGACCAGGGCACGGGACACAACCTGCCCAGCAGTCTTGTCTCGTCAGTCACGCCGTTCAGCAACTGGAGCAACTTCAACGCGAGCATCTGGTCGCGCGGCAACACCATGGTGTTCACGGGGACCGGCAACTCCACCAAAGCGGGAACCGACCTGAGCGATCTTGGCGCGGCGAACAAGTCCAAGAAGGCGAGCGCGTCGGTCTACCAGGTCTATGTTCGCGTGAAGGTCTGCGACACCACGGCCGCGGGTGGCCTGGAGGCCAACTGCGTCAAGTACGGAAGCAACTACAAGCCCGAAGGCCTGCTGCAGCAGAACGCCAACAAGATCCGATACGGCACCTTTTCATACCTCAACGCGGGGGGCGACACGCAGCAGGGCGGCGTGATGCGCGCGCCGATGGGCTTCATCGGCCCGACGTATCCGCAGCCGCTGTCCACCGCGGTGGTCACCAACACGCGCGGCGAATGGGACGCCACGACCGGTGTCATGACCGTCAACCCCGACACCGTCTCCGCCACGGCCAGCGGCGTCTCGCAAAGCGGGGTGATGAACTACCTCAACAAGTTCGGCCAGACCGCCAAGGCCTACATGACCTACGACAACGTCAGCGAGCTTTACTACGCGACGGTGCGGTACTTCGAGAACCTGGGCAACGTGGCCGAGTGGACCAACTCGGTGGCGAGTGGCGTGGCGGGCAGAGACGCCAAGCTAGACGGATTTCCCGCGGTGGTCGACTGGAGCGGCAAGGACCCGATCGCCTACTCGTGCCAGAAGAACTTCATCCTGGGCATCGGCGACGACCACACCCACTACGACTACAACGTCGGAGGAAGTTCGGTCAGCATGAGCGGCCGGGCCGTTCCCGCCGCGGTGACCGCGGACACGCTGAACAAGGCGGACACGTGGACGAAGAACCTGCAGACCCTCGAAGGCTTCAAGACCACGACGCCCTGGTGGAAGACCGGCGGCACCGACTCGACCTACTACATCGCGGGCCTGGCCTACGGCGCGCACGTCAACGACATCCGCCCGGACCTGACCGGCGTCCAGAACATCTCCACCTACTGGATGGACGTCATGGAGTACCAGCGGGCCGAAGACCTGAACCCCTACTACCTGGCGGCCAAGTACGGCGGCTTCAGCGTGCCCACGGGCTACGACCCGGCCAACACCACGTCGCCGCTGACGCAGAGCTGGTGGAACACGGCGGGCGACAGCATCAACATGAACGGCAACACCCGCCTGCGGCCCGACAACTATTTCCTGGCGGGCAACGCAGGGCAGATGGTGAGCGGGCTGAAGACGGTCTTCACCAACATCGCCAACGCCATCAAGGCCTTCACGACGTCGTTCTCGCTCTCGAGCGCGCAGGTGTCTTCCACCGGCAGCGCTTCGTATGCGTCGCAGTACGACTCGAAGGGCTGGACCGGCGTGGTGACCGCCAGCACGATCACGTTCGCAAGCGACGGCACGCCGTCGGCCGCGGCGGTCTGGTCCACCAGCAGCACGCTCGAAACCCAGCTCGCCAACGGCGGCTGGGACACGGCGCGGCGCATCGCCACGTGGGACGGCAGCAAGGGCGTGGCATTCCGCGCCGCCAGCGTGACCTCGGCGCAGCTGGCCGCCCTCGCACCCGCCTACGCAACCAGCAACACCTCCACCGACTACCTCAACTACCTCCGGGGCGATCGCAAGAACGAAACCACGTCGATCGTCACCGGCAGCACCAAGGCCCTGCGCACCCGCACCCTCCTGCTGGGCGACATCGTCAACGCGAAGCTGACGCCCGTCGGCCCGCCCGTCGCAGGCTATTCGGACAACAGCAACCCGGGCTACGGCACCTTCAAGACCCAGTGGGCCAGCCGCACCACCATGGTCTACGCCGGCGCCAACGACGGCATGCTGCACGCGTTCAACGGCTCTCTCACGGACACCGCCAAAGGCGGGACGGAGCAGTTCGCCTATGTACCGAGCGCGCTGTTCCAGAGACCGAACGGCACGCCGCAGACCGATGGGCTGGCGCAGCTGGGCAACCCCAACTACGCCCACCACTACTACGTGGACGCGACGCCGCTGGCCTTCGATGTCGACCTGAACAGCGCCGGCGGTGTCTTCATCACCATGAGCAATGGCAGCAACGCCGACTGGCACACGCTGCTGATCGGCGGGCTGGGCAAGGGCGGCAAGAGCTTCTACGCGATCGACGTGACCGATCCGACCAGCATGACCAGCGAGGCCGCGGTGGCGGGCAAGGTGAAATGGGAATTCACCGACACCACCATGGGCTACAGCTACGGCGCGCCCACGGTCGTGAAGACAAAGAAGTACGGCTGGGTCGTGCTGCTGACCTCGGGCTACAACAACAGCGACGGCAAGGGCTACCTGTACGTCGTCAACCCGAAGACGGGTGCGCTGCTCGAGAAAATGCAGACGCCCACGTCCTCCAACGGGCTCGCGCACGCGTCGGCCTACGTTGCCGACTTTGCCGACAACACGGCCGACGCCGTCTATGCGGCAGACCTCGACGGACAGCTCTGGCGCTTCGATCTCACCGCCGCCAAGGGCAGCACTTCCGCCTATCCGGTGCCAATCAAGCTGGCCACGCTGGCCGATGCTTCCGGCAACGCGCAGCCCGTCACCACGGCACCGCTGATCGAGATCAACCCCGTCACGCGCAAGCGCTTCGTGCTGCTCGGAACCGGCAAGCTGCTGGACTCCTCCGACGTGAACTCGAAGGCCGCGCAGTCGTTCTACGCCCTCATCGACGGGACGGCTGGCGCCTTCAACACCGTCAGCACCGCGATCACCCGCGCCAATCTCACGCAGGTGACCGACGTGACAACGGGCACCACCCTGGCGAGCACCTCGTCGGGCTGGTACATCGACCTGGGCATCGACACCAGCGTGAGCTGGCGCATGGTCTCCAACCCCGTGGCCTACAACGGCGTCGTGGCCTTCTCCAGCCTGCTGACCACCGGCGATGCCTGCAGCCCCTCGGGGCAGAGCCGGGTCTATGCCATCAACTACGGCACCGGCAAGTCGGTGCTGGTGCCGGCGTCCAGCGGCTATGTGAGTGTTGCCAGCGCCGTCACCGACCTGCGCTTCGTCAGCGTGGACGGAAGCCCCCAGCTCATTGCCGGGACGACCAAGGGCGACATCACGAAGATCCCCACCGACCTGAAGAGCGGCATCTCGCTGCGCCTGTTGAACTGGCGCGAAGTGCCCGCGGTGAACTAGCGGCATGGATGCGTCCGGATTGCATGAGTGGCGCAGGCGCGGCGCGTCCACGTTGAGGCTCGGCGTCTACAAGTTGCCGGCCGCCGAAGTCGCCGTGATCCGAACGATCGTCCAGCTGTATGCGAACGACGTTGCCTTTCCGTGGACGCTGGTCAACACGCCGCCGTACGACGCGCTGCTCGTCGACGAGACCGAAACGGCGGGCGAGCGCGCCGAGCTTGCCCGCATGGCCGGGGCAGTGCTGGCGCTCACGCACCGCAATTCCGGCGGCCTGCCCCATACGCTGGAGCGACCGATACGCGCCGACAGGCTGCAGCAGTGGCTCAAGAGCACCGAAGGCGCCTTGCTGGCGGCGCGGCCCGCGCGACTGGACATGGAAGCGCAGACCGCGCTGGAGATCGAAGTCTCCGACTCGGTCCGCTTCACGCTGCGTCGCTGGCCCTCGGCCCTGCTGTTGCGCAACGATCCCGACAAGGTGCGGATGGCGAGCCTGTTGACGCGCCGTGCGTTGAACGCGAGCGAGCTGGCCGACATCAGCGAGCTCCCGCTGTCCCAATGCGTGACGTTCCTGCAGGCGCTGCGCTCGGTGGGCATGCTGGAGCTGCACGTGGCGCCGGCCGTCTCACGGACGCATGCAGAGCGGCCGGGCGTCCAGGGAATCTCCACCGTGATCCGAAGCGAGTTCGCGCGAGGCCTCATCAACGGCATCCGCCGCAGGCTGGGCCTCGGCACGCCGTGAAGGAGATCCTCTTCACGACATCCTCACCGCGCTACGAAAGACCGCCCTGGCACAGATACTTGACGTGCATGTAGTCGTCCAGGCCATGCACCGAGCCTTCGCGGCCGTAGCCTGATTCCTTCACGCCGCCGAAGGGCGCGGCCTCGGCGGCCAGCGCGCCTTCGTTGATGCCGACGATGCCCGACTCCAGCGCTTCGGCCACGCGCCAGATGCGGCGCACATCGGTCGAATAGAAGTACGCGGCAAGGCCGAAGGGCGTGTCGTTGGCGGCGGCGATCACCTCGGCTTCGGTCTCGAAGCGCGTGACCGGCACCACCGGCCCGAAGGTCTCTTCGCAGCTGCATTCCATGGTCGCGTCGGCATTCACCAGCACCGTGGGCGCGTAGTAGTTGGGGCCGTCGCAGCGCGCTGAGCGCAGCCGCTCGCCGCCGACCGCGATGCGCGCGCCCCGGGACACGGCATTGCGCACATGGCGCTCGATCTTGTCGACCGCGCGCGCGTTGATCATCGGGCCGATCTGCGAGCCGGGCTCGGTGGCCGGGCCGACCTGAAGCGCACCCACGCGCGCCGCCAGCTTGTCGACGAAGGCGTCGTGCACCTTCGACTGCACGAACACGCGGTTCGGGCACACGCAGGTCTGGCCGCCGTTGCGGAACTTGGCGGCCATCAGGCCTTCGACCGCGGCGTCGATGTCGGCATCCTCGAACACGATGAAGGGCGCGTTGCCGCCGAGCTCGAGCGACAGCTTCTTCAGCGTGTCGGCCGAGGCGCGCGCGAGGTGCTTGCCGACCGGCGTGGAGCCGGTGAAGCTGATCTTGCGCACCCGCGCATCGGCCAGCCACACGTCGACCACCTCGGGCGTGCGCTCGCGCGAGGCGGTGACGATGTTGAGCACGCCTGCCGGCACGCCCGCTTCCTGGGCCAGCTTCACGAGCGCGAGCGAAGTGAGCGGCGTGTCCTCGGCCGGCTTGCACACCACGGTGCAGCCTGCGGCCAGTGCGGGCGCGATCTTGCGGGCGATCATCGCGGCCGGAAAATTCCACGGCGTGATCGCGGCGACCACGCCCACGGGCTCCTTCAGCGCGAGCATGCGGCGGCCGGTCACCGGCGCGGGGATCACGTCGCCGTTGGCGCGCGTGGCCTCTTCGGCGAACCATTCGACATAGCTGGCTGCATAGGCCACTTCGCCACGGCCCTCGGCCAGCGGCTTGCCCTGCTCGCGCGAGATCAGGCGGCCCAGGTCTTCCTGGTGCGTGAGCATCAGGTCGTTCCAGCGCTTGAGGACCTGCGCGCGCTGCTTGGCCGGCATGGCGCGCCAGGCGGGGAAGGCGGCATGCGCCGCATCGACCGCGGCGCGCGCATCGGCGGCCGTGCCGTCGGGCACGCTCGCGAACACATCATCGGTGGCGGGGTCGGTCACGTCGAGGCGGCGGGCGTCGCTGGCTTCGCGCCATTCGGCGCCGATGAGGTGGCGGCCCGGCAGCAGGTCCTGGCGTTGGAGTGAGAGTGGCATGGTCGATAAGGTTCTGAAAGGTGTCGATAGGGTTGTACTTCAGGCTGCGGCCACGCGCTCGGCAATGGCCATGCCCAGCTCCGTGGTGGAGGCCGTGCCGCCCAAGTCGCGCGTGCGCGGCCCGTCGCGCAGCACCGCCTCGATGGCGCCGAGGATGGCGTCGTGCGCCGCGCGGCCCGCGCCCTGGCCCTGCGTGAGAAAGTCCAGCATCAGCGCGCCCGACCAGATCATCGCGATCGGGTTGGCGATGTTCTGGCCGTAGATGTCGGGGGCCGAGCCGTGCACCGGCTCGAACAGCGACGGAAACCTGCGGTCGGGGTTGAGGTTGACCGAGGGCGCAAGGCCGATGGTGCCGGTGGTCGCCGGACCGAGGTCGGAGAGGATGTCGCCGAACAGGTTGCTCGCCACCACCACGTCGAAGCGCGTGGGCTGCAGCACGAAGCGCGCCGACAGGATGTCGATGTGCTGCTTGTCGACCGTCACCTCGGGGTAGTCGCGGCCGATTGCATCGGCGCGGCCGTCCCACCACGGCATGCTGATCGCGATGCCGTTGCTCTTGGTGGCCACCGTGAGGTGCTTGCGCGCACGGCTGTTGGCGAGTTCGTAGGCATAGCGCAGCACGCGGTCGGTGCCGTGGCGCGAGAACACCGATTCCTGGATCACGATCTCGCGCTCGGTGCCTTCGTACATCACGCCGCCGAGCGAGGTGTATTCGCCCTCGGTGTTCTCGCGCACCACGAAGTAGTCGATGTCGCTGGGCTTGCGGCCGGCCAGCGGGTAGGGCACGCCCTCGAACAGGCGCACTGGGCGCAGGTTGATGTACTGGTCGAACTCGCGGCGGAACTTCAGCAGCGAACCCCAGAGCGACACATGGTCCGGCACCGTGGCGGGCCAGCCGACGGCGCCGAAGTACAGCGCGTCCACGCCGCGCAGCTGCTCCTTCCAGTCGTCCGGCATCATCTGGCCGTACTGCGCGTGGTAGTCGCAGCTGGCCCAGTCGATGACGCGGCACTCGAGCTCGAAGCCGAAGCGCTCGGCGGCGGCCTGCACCACGCGCAGGCCCTCGGGCATCACTTCCTTGCCGATGCCGTCGCCGGCAATCAGCGCAATGCGGAATGTGGGGGTCATGTCTGTGTTTCTCGGGTTGGGGGCGCGGCCGCGCGGTCCATGTCGTCCAGCCAGCCGCGGCGCAGCTCGGGCACGGAGCGCGCCAGCAGGTCGTAGTAGGGGTGGTGCGGCCCGCGCTCGTAGTCGGCCCGCGCCACCTGCGAGAGCTTGCGGCCGTGCTGCATCACCACGATCTCGTCGCACACCGAGCGCACCGTGTGCAGGTCGTGGCTGATGAACAGGTAGGACACGCCGAGCTCGCGCCGCAGCTCGGCCATCAGGTCGAGCACCGCCGCGCCGACGACCGTGTCGAGCGCAGAGGTCACTTCGTCGCAGAGGATCAGGTCGGGGTCGGCCGCCAGCGCGCGCGCCAGGTTGACGCGCTGCTTCTGCCCGCCCGAAAGCCCGCCGGGCAGGCGGTCGGCCACCGTGTGCGGCAGCTTCACGAGGTCGAGCAGTTCCTGGATGCGGCGCTTGAGCGGTTCGCCGCGCAGGCCCTTGTAGAACTGCAGCGGCCGCGCCAGGATGCGCCCGATGGTCTGCGACGGGTTCAGCGCCGTGTCGGCCATCTGGAAGACGATCTGGATGCGGCGCAACTCCTCGGGGTCGCGCTGCTGCAGCGTGGGCTTGAGCTCGCGCCCGTCGAACAGCATCGTGCCGTGGCAGGGCTTCAGCAGGCCGGCGATGGCCCGCGCCAACGTGGTCTTGCTCGAGCCCGATTCGCCGATCACGCCGATGGCCTGCCCGCGGTAGAGCTTGAGGTTGATGTCCTCGAGGATCAGCTTGGCCGGCTGGCCCTTGGCATCCACCGGGCCGTAGCCGGCCGAGAGATCGTGCACGTCGAGCAGCAGCGCCGAGTCGCCCGACGTCTGGCCCGACGTGCGCACGGCGGGCCGTGCGGCCGCCAGCAGGCATTTCGTGTAGTCGTCGGCCGGGGCCGAGAGGATCTGCTCGGTCTCGTTCAGCTCGCTCATGCGGCCGTTGCGCAGCACCAGGATGTGGTCGGCCATCTGCGCCACCACGGCCAGGTCGTGGCTCACGTACACGGCCGTGGCGCGGCGCTCGCGCACCACGCGGCGGAAGGCGCGCAGCACCTCGATCTGCGTCGTCACGTCGAGCGCGGTGGTCGGCTCGTCGAGGATCACGAGGTCGGGGTCGGTGATCAGGGCCATCGCCGCCATCAGCCGCTGCAGCTGGCCGCCGGAGACCTGGTGCGGGTAGCGCGTGCCGATGGTGTCGGGGTCGGGCAGCGCCAGTTCGCGAAACAGCTGCACCGCCTTGGTCTCGGCCTCGGCGCGCGTGCAGGTGCCGTGGATGCGGGTGGGCTCCACCACCTGATCCATGATCGTGCGCGAAGGGTTGAAGGACGCGGCCGCGCTCTGCGCGATGTAGGCGATCTTGCGGCAGCGCAGCACGCGCTGCTGCGCTGGGGAGAGATGCAGCACATCGACGTCGCCGACGCGCACGCTGCCCTCCGAGATCTCGCAGCCGTTGCGGGCATAGCCCATGAGCGCCAGCGCGGTGGTGGTCTTGCCCGAGCCCGATTCGCCGATCAGCGCGAGCACTTCGCCTGGCGCGATGGCAAAGCTCAGGTGGTCGACCAGCGTGCTGTTGCCGGCCGTGATGGTCAGGTCTTTGACGATGACGGTTGCGCCCATCTCAGTTTTCCATGGTGGTTTGCACGACCTGCGTGCGTTCGGGGCGCGTGCACAGGGCACGCTGCTGGTTTGCAGCCGATCAACCAGGGCTCTGAGCGATCACGCCGACGGTGTGCTCTGCGCAGCGAAATAAAGGAGGAGGCATGCGGCCCTAGGCCGCGCCGGGGGACATTCGCGGAGCAGAGTACACCGTCGGCGTGATCGCGCCCTGAACGACGCACGACAAGCACAACGCGACGAACAGAAAGGAAAGGCTTCATCTTGCTCCTCGTTCACGGACCGAGCGGCCGGGAAGGTTGTCGATGACGAGGTTGACCGCAATCGTCAGGCTCGCGATCGCAAGCGCCGGTGCGATCACCGGGGCGCCCGCATTGGCCAGCGCGCCGATGTTCTCGCGCACCAGCGAACCCCAGTCGGCGGCTGGCGGCTGCACGCCGAGGCCCAGGAAGCTCAGCCCCGCGAGCAGCAGCACGATGTAGACGAAGCGCAACCCGAGGTCGGCCAGCATCGGCCCGAGGATGTTGGGAAGAATCTCACGCAACATGATGTAGAGCTTGCCTTCGCCGCGCGTGCGCGCCACCGTCACGTAGTCGAGCGCGTTGATGTTCACGGCCAGCGAGCGCGCGATGCGGTAGGCGCCCCGGCACGTAGATCACGGCGGCGGTGCCCACCAGCATCGGAACGGACGAGCCGAAGCCCGCCACCATGATCAGCGCGAACAGCTTGCTGGGGATGGCGGTCAGCGTGTCGAGGCCGCGGCTCAGGCAGGCATCGAGCCAGCCGCCGCTCGCCGCCGCCAGCAGCGCGAGCGTGGTGCCGAGCCGCTGGCCAGCACCGTGGCCACGAGCGCCACGCCCACGGTGTAGCGCGTGCCGTCGATCACGCGGATGAGCATGTCGCGGCCGAGGTAGTCGGTGCCGAGCCAGTGCGCTGCGCTCATCGGGCCGAAGACCTCGGAGCCGCCCGCCGAGGCGAGGCCGCGTGCGAGCAGTGCCGGTCCGAACAGCGCTGCGAGCACCCAGAAGGCGAGCACTGCGATACCGAGTAGGCCGGACCAGCCGAAGCCGCCGAGCATGCGCTGCCGCGCGGTTGGTGCGCTCGCCGGCACTGTCGCGGCCAATGATGTAGGGGTGTTCATCGTGCGGGCCTTCTTGTTTTCAGCGGTGACGCAGCCGAGGGTTGGCGAGGATGCCGCACACGTCGGCCAGCGTCACGAGGATCAGGTAGCCGGCGCAGAAAATCATGGCGCAGGTCTGCACCAGCGGCATGTCGCGCTGCGACACACCGTCGACCATCAGCTTGGCGATGCCGGGGTAGTTGAAGATCGTCTCGACGATGATCACGCCGCCCAGCAGGTACGACAGGCTCAGCGCCACCGCGTTGGCAATCGGCTCCACGGCGTTGGGCAGCGCATGCGCCAGCACCGATGCGCATCGGCGAGGCGCCCTTGAGCCGCACCATCTCGATGTACGGCGCCTCGAGCTGATCGATCACCGCGGCGCGCGTCATGCGCATCATCTGCGCGATGATCACGCAGCACAGGCTGAGCACCGGCATCGCGAGCGTCGCGACCAGGAACTCGGGCACCGACACCACCCCCACCGCCGTGGTCGAGGCCACGCGGTCGAACCACGAGCCGCGCCACACGGCCGAGGCGATGCCGAGCGTGAGCGCGATCGGCACCGAGAACAGTGCGGTCACCGCCGCCAGCAGCAGCGAGTTGGGCAGGCGGCTCGCAACCAGCTCGCCCACCGGCATCTGCGTGGTGGCCGAGGTGCCGAGGTCGCCCTTGAAGAGGCCGCCGAGCCAGTGCGCATAGCGCAGCGGCACGGGCACGTCCAGGCCCATCTGCGTGCGCAGCGCTGCGCGTGCCTCCGGCGTGGCATCCTGGCCGAGCTGCTCCTGCGCGGCATCGCCGGGCAGCACTGCGGTGATCGCGAAGACGATCGCCGATACGGCCAGCAGCGAAAGCAGCGCGAGTGCCAGGCGCTGGCCGAGCAGCTTCAGGATCACGAGGTTCATCTCAGTTTTCTACCGCGCGTTGTGTTGCGTGTTCGTGTTCGGGGTGCGTGCACAGGACACCGGGT
>CAMATD010000046.1 GCA_945860785.1 Variovorax sp. YR752
CCGCTGCTGCCGGCGCCGGGCGCCGCGGGCGGCCCCGAGACGGCGTTGCCGAGCAGGGCAACCACGGTCATGTCGCGCTCGTGCGCGGCCAGCACGGCGGCGGACTGCCCGCTGGCGCTCAATGCGAGCAGCACGTCGCCGGCCTGGCCGAGCGCGCGCACCTGGCGGGCGAAGCGGTCGGCGTCCATGGCATTGATGCTGTCGGCGGCCGGGTCGGTGGTGTCGCCGGGCAGCGCGATGGCGCCCAGCTCGGGCCGCTCGCGTTCGAAGCGGCCGACGAACTGCGCAGCGAACTGCGCCGCCAGCAGACCCGACACGCCAGCGCCGCAGGCCAGCACCTTGCCGCCGCTGGTCACGCAGGCCAAGACCGCCTGCATCGCTTGAGAGATAGGTTTGCTGAGGACCGGTCCGGTCTGGTACTTGAGGTCGGCACTGTCGATGAAGTGCTGCTGAATACGTTGCTCGAGCATGAGGCGGGATGATAACTGGGGGTTGTGAAACAAGACGTGTGAGTTGTGGAGCCGACAGCCAAGGCTTCAGTTCCCGCACGGGGGTGGGTCAGCCGGCATCGAAGGCGGCCTTGAGCCAGGTGATTTTCTCCTCGACCAGCACCACGTCGAAACGGCACGGCGGCAGGGTGCGCAGCTGGCTCAGGTAGTGCCGCGCGGCGAACACGATGCGCCGCTGCTTGAGGCCCGTGATGCTGCCGCCCGCGCCGCCGTGTGCGGCGGTGCTGCGCTGGCGGACCTCGACGAACGCCAGCGTGCCGTCGCGCGGATCGCGCATGATCAGGTCGATCTCGCCGCCGCCGCGGCCGGGCGTTCGATAATTGCGCGCGACCAGCACGAGGCCGGCGTCCTGCAGGTGGTCGAGCGCGGCGTCTTCCGCCGCATCGCCGCGATGCTTCGTTGTGGTGGTCTTCATGGCTCCCTGCCGTCTTCTTGTTGTCGTTCGTTCTTCCGGAGAAACCTCTTGGCTTCACTCGCACCTGCTTCTTTCGGCGCCGCCCTTGCGGCCGCGCACGACGCCGCGGGTGCGCAGCATTATCCGCAGGCCACGCTCTACGTGGTCGCCACGCCCATCGGCAACCTGGCCGACATCACGCTGCGTGCGCTGCATGTGCTGCAGCTGGTGGACGTGATCGCCTGCGAGGACACGCGCTACACCCAGAGCCTGCTGCGCGCCTACGGCATCGACCGCCCCGGCGCGCGGCTACTGGCAGTGCACCAGCACAACGAGGCCGAGGCCGCGCAGGCCGTGGTGGTGCGGCTCGCGCAGGGTGAGCGCATCGCCTATGTGAGCGATGCCGGCACGCCCGGCGTGAGCGACCCCGGCGCGCGGCTGGTCGCGGCGGTGCGGGCAGCGGGCCAGCGCGTGCTGCCGCTGCCGGGCGCCAGCAGCGTCACCACACTGATCGGCGCCGCCGGGCTGGTGGCCGATGGCACCGACGGCAATGCCAGCAGCGCCTTCGTCTTCGCAGGTTTCCTGCCGAGCAAGGCCGGCGAGCGCGACACGGCTGTGCAGGCGCTCTCGCAAGAGCCGCGCGCCGTGGTGCTGCTGGAGGCGCCACACCGCATCGAAAGCCTCGCGCGTGCGCTCGCCGTGCTGGGTGAACGCCGCATCACCGTGGGCCGCGAGCTCACCAAGCAGTTCGAGGAGATCGCGACCGTGGCGGCCGGCGCCCTGCCCGACTGGTTCAGCGCCGACCGCGACCGCATCCGCGGCGAATTCGCGCTGGTGCTGCATCCCGTGGCGGTGGCCAGCGACGGGGGCGCGGAAGGAGAACGCGTGCTGCGCCTGCTGCTGGCCGAGCTGCCGGTGAAGACCGCGGTGCGGCTCGCTGCCGAAATCAGCGGTTCGCCGCGCAATGCGCTCTACGAAACGGCATTGCGCATTCGCAACGACGAACCGAGCGACTAGCCAGCCGCTACCCCGAAAGGAATTCGGGCGGTACCACTTCCGTCAGCCAGACGCCGTTTTCTGCAAGATGAAAGGCATGGCCCAGCGCATGCATGCGTCCCGCATCGACCCGCAGCACGTGCGCCTTGCCATGGCGCTGCCCCACCTGTACCGCAGTGGCCTCGTCGGCGGACAGGTGTACATGCTGCCGCGAGCCGGGCACCAAGCCCTGCTCTCGGATGGCATCGAGAAAGCGCGTCGCCGTGCCGTGAAAGAGCTGCGCCGGGGGCACCGCCGCATCGAAACTTCGGCTGACCTGTGGCGTGGAATGACCCTGCAGGGCGCGAATTCGCAGCCCATCGACCGACAGCTCGTAGCGCTTCTTCATTCCTGAAGTCGCCGCATGCACGACGCCTGAACGGGTCAAGCCACGACCGTCGGCGACGGCGCCCGCGACCAATGCGTCGATCTCGGCCCAGCCCTCCGCGTCGAGCCGAAGGCCAATGGATTCGGGTGCATGCCGCAGCACGTAGGCGATGAACTTGCTGGCGTCTTCAGGTGTCATGGGGTCTTCCTGCTCGCAGGTTGGAGCGTCGCTTGCCAATGATCGCCCTGCGCGAGCAACGCGTCCACGAGTCGCTGCACATGCTCCGTCGGCGGCCGGTCGGCCGAGTGGAACACGTGGTATTCGAGCGGGGGATAACCGGTCAACGGAATGCCGACCAGCCCCTTGGGAATGCGGCAGCATGCGTTCACCACCGTCAGTCCGAAACCCAGTTGGGCAAAGCGCAGCATAGCTCCCAGCCATTGGCTTCGAGCGAAGGCTGCCAGGCCACCGACTCGGCCTGCAGCAACCGGCCCAGCAGTTCGCGGTGCGGCTTGCCAGCCGGCGGAACGATCAACTGCGCGCCGTTGAGATCCCGCAAGCGCACCGACTGGCGCGATGCCAGCGCGTGCGCCCGGGGCACGACCAGCACCTGGCCCACGACCGTCAGCCGGACGGCATGCAGATCCGCAGGCACCGTGCCGAGCGGCGCGATGCCCAGTTGCGCCTGCCCGGCCCGCACCGCCTGGATCGATTCGTCGCGGTTGCGCGTGAGCAGTTGCAGATGCGGCGACGCGCCCGGCCCGGAGAACTGCGACAGCGCCTTGCCCAGCAGATAGAGGTAAGCACCTTCGCCGGCCGCCAACGTAACGACCGGCTTGTCGCGCCCCGTCTCCAGCCCCTTGGCGAAGCGGCGGTTCAGCATGAGCAGCTCCCGCGCATGGCGCGCCACCTGCTCCCCCGCGCTCGTGAGTTCGAGCGCATTGCCCGCGCGCAGGTACAGCCTGGCGTCGAGCTGTTCGGAGAGCTTTCGCACCTTCGCGTGGAGCGCCGGCTGGCTGATGTGCAGCAGGCGCTGCCGACTCGCTGAAGTTCAGCGTATCGGCAAACACGGCGAACGACTGCAAGGCATCGAGGTTGGTGCGCGGTATGTCCATCTATCCATTTTATGGATAGCACATCCAATATCAGTAGTTCCAGATGATTGGCTTCATTTCTACGATCCGCCTGCTTCAAACACACAAGGAACCAGAAATGAAAACCAATCATCCTCTCCCCAAGCTCGGTATCGACATCGGCCGCGTGCTGATCGCACCCGAGGAGGTCGATGGCGCAGACACCTCATTCATCGGTGGCTCACTCGCCGACGCGCTGAAAACGCCACCCTATGAAAGCATGTTCGACGCCGTCGCGCCGCTGGTGGAAAAGTTCGAAGGCCGTGTCTGGCTGGTCTCGAAGTGCGGACCGAGCGTGCAGGCCAAGAGCCGTGCCTGGCTGCAGCACCATCGCTTTTTCGGGCGGACGGGCATCGCACCTGCCAATCTGCGCTTCTGCCTCCAGCGACCTCAGAAAGCCGACCATTGCCGTGAGTTGGGCATCACGCACTTCATCGATGATCGCTCCGACGTGCTGCACCACCTGGAGGGTCTTGTGCCGAACCGATATCTGTTCGGCCCGCAACGCAAGCCGGCCACGGACGCGGGACTTGTCTTGCTGCCGGCCTGGAAGGATGCGGCGGCGCTTGTAGCGCTAGAGCCTGAGGACGCTAGCCGTCCAGCTCCGCATAGCGCCTGAAGATCCCGTCCTCGTTGAACGCGATGCGGCGCGGGCTCTGCAGGTAGTCGTGCACCCGCTGGCGGCGCCTGACGTTGGTGTGCAGCTTCTCGACCGCCGGTGTCGCGGTCAGCGCCTTGGCGGTGGCTTTCGGAAACGCATAGTGCAGGCCATCCACCAGCTGGAACAGCGAGAGATCGGCATAGGTCAGCTTGTCGCCGACCAGGTGCAGGTCGCCCGCGGGGTTGCGCTGCAGCACCTGCTCGAACCAGTTCAGGAACTTCGGAATGCGCTCTTCGCGAAAGGCCCGCGCACGTTGCACGGCCGCGTCGCGCTGGTCTTCGTAGTAGGCGCCGGTCGAGATCGGATGGTGCGTGTCGTGCGCTTCGGCCACCACATCGGCGATGGTCAGCTGCAGTTGATGCGTCCACAGGCCGTCCGACTCGCCGACACCCGAGAGGCCGAGCCGCGGCCCGCGGTACAGCAGGATCGCGGCCGTCTGCCCCACCACGACGTCGCCATCGACCAGGAAGGGCGGCGCAAAGGCGGCGCGGGCGTTGTTGGGATCGCCGAGCCGCTGGCCCAGCGCGGACTCGCCACCGCCCTGCGACTCGGGCAGCCGTGCCACGTCGACATAGTCGGCGCCCGCCGTCTCGAGCGCGAGCCGCACGAATTCACCGCGGCCCTGGATCGTGGGCCAGTAATGGAGTTGGTAAGGCATGGGGCCATGGTGTCAGGGTCCGCGGAACCCTGCAACCGACCCTGCCCCTCACGCGCAGCGGCAGGTTCACCAGAATTTCCACCAGGGGCGCGCAGCCAGGCGCAGCGCCTGCGGGCGGGTGTCGAGGTCGATGTTCTGGGTGACGGTGTCGCCCGAACGGCGGCGCATCTCGGTTTCGAGCGCATGCGCAATGCCGCGCGCCTGCTTCTCGCCGCGCAAGGCGCGATTGCGCCATTCCGTGGCATGTTCTGCCAAGCTGGCCTCGTCCAGATCAGTCAACTCCGTCATGGGTGGAAATCTTACATGTGCGCGCTGGCGATGCCGGCGCGTGGTGAATCGTCGCGGGGAGAAAGAAAAAACCGACAGCCCCTGCATGCGAAATCTTCCGCTATATCGGCGCGTCCCCGCCTCGAGCGTGGCTCAAAGGCAGGGGCAATGATAGTTCGCGACCGGCCGGGTGCTGTTGCACAACGTCAATAGACGTCGCGACGATAGCGGCCCCCTGCGACCAGGTCGTCGAAGGCCGATGCACCCAGCACCTCGCGCAGCGCCGAATCGACGCCCGGGGCCATGCCTTCGAGGCTGCCGCAGACATAGATCACGGCACGGTCGGCCACCCATTGCCGCAGCGCGTCGGCAGCCTCGCGCAACCGGTCCTGCACATAGCGTGCGTTGCGCCTGGTCGCGGGAGAACACCAGGTCGACGCGCTCCAGCATTCCAGCCGCTTGCCATTGCGCGATGTCTGCAGCGCAGAAGGCATCGTGTGCGGCGTTTCGCTCGCCGTACACCAGCCAGTTTCGCCCGTGTCCTCGCCGCGCGCGCTCGCGAAGATACGCGCGCAGGCCTGCAAAGCCGGAGCCGTTGCCGATGAAGATGCACGGCACCTCATCGTCGACCAGCGCAAAACCGGGATTGGGCAGCAGGCGCAACGCGACAGAGGCATCCATGGGCGCCCAGGCGGTCAACCAGCCCGACGCCATACCCAGCCCGTCGTCTCGGTGGGCCTGACGCACCAGCAGCTGCACGCAACCATCTGCCGTGATCGATGCCACCGAATAGCAGCGCGGCGCCAGCGGCAGCAGCGTGTCTGCCAGTGCCTGCGCGGTTGCAGCGGGTGCGGCAGGAAGCGTGCTGCGAGCCAGGGCGTCTTCGAGGCTGCGCTCATGGCCATCGAAACGCACGAGCGTTCGTCCGTCGAGCCCGGCGCCGCGCAGGAACAGCTCGACCGCGGGGCCGGCCTGGCGCGGCAGCAGTTCGACGAGTGCACCGGGCACCCAGGCGGCTGAATCCGGGCGAGCCAATTCGATCTCGAAGAGCGGATCACCTTGACTGCCTGCGTTGAGCAAGGTGCGGCGCACAAGGCGCCACGACTCGAAGGGCGCCGCTTTCGGCTGGTGCGTTTGCCACGTGTCGACCTGCACGGCGAATGCTTCGGCCAGCGACTGCTGCCAGCGCGCGAGGGCGCCGGCATCGCCATTGCTCACCTCGATCATCGGAAACAGCGCCCGCGCGCCATGGCCGCGCAGGTCGTGGTCGAGTGTCCTGCCGAAGCCGCAGAAATTGGCGTAGTTCCTGTCGCCCAGCGCGAGCAAACCGTAGTGCACATGCTGCAAGCCGGAATCGCTCTGTCGCGCGAACTGGCGCGCAAAGGCGCGCAGGCTGTCCGGCGGATCGCCATCGCCGAAGGTGCTGGCCACCAGCAGCACCTTGCGGTAGCGCTGCAGCGCATCCACGCTCAGGCGGACCAGCGGTTGCAGCACCACCGCAACGCCGGCCGATTGCAACACCACCGCCGTCTGTAGCGCGATGCGCTCCGCGTGGCCGGTCTGGGTCGCAAAGGTGCGCAGCACCGGCTCGGCGCCCCGGCCGGCCGGCTGCAGCGCCGGACTCAGTCGTGCGCGCTCGTCGCGCACGGCCCGCTTCGTGCGGCGGCGTCCAAGATAGAGCATCCATCCGGTGATCGCGAACAGCGCCAGTCCCAGGCTGCTGAGCGTCATCGCGATGCGGCCCGGCATGCCCCAGTAGGTTCCCATGTGCAGCGGATAGATGCTGTTGACCAGCCGGCCTGCCAGCGGCTTGTCGGCGTAGCGCTCATGCTGCGTGGCTTCGCCGGTGGCCGCATCGAGATAGAGGCGATTGCGCGCGCTCGTGCTCGGGGTTGGCACGCAGGTAGGTCGCTTCGACCTGCGTTGCGTTGCGCGCCGGCAGACGCAGCGTGGCCTGGCTCCAGTCGCCGTTGGTTTCCTGCAGGAAGGATTGCCACACCCGCTGCAGGTCGGGCCTGGGCGCTGCTGCTGCCTTGGCAGCAGCAGCGCCGCCGGCCTGCATGCGTTGCGCGCGGACCATGCGCCCCTCGCCCGCTGCGTTGTCGACCAGCGTGCGAGCGCATCGAAGCCCCAATAGAGGCCCGTCAGGCTGGAGGCCAGGTACGCCAGCAGCGCCACGGTGCCGGCCACCGCATGCAGGTTCCAGAGGAATGCGCGGCCGGTGAGCGCGAAGTCCAGCTTCAACCAGGCCCGCCAGGCGAGCGGCCGGCGCGGCCAGCGCAGATAGAGGCCCGACAACGCCAGGATCAACAGGCCCGCGGCCAGGGTGCCGGTGACGGGCTTGCCCGTATCCCGAGGCAGCAACAGCCAGCGGTGCAGGCTTTCGACGAACTCGAAAAAAGCGTCGCCTTTCGGTTCGGGCAGCAGGTCGGCCGTCCAGGGGTCGACCAGCCGCACCTCGCCCTGGCGCTGGCCTTCCGGCGGGGCGAAATTGACGCGGGCCGGCCGGCCGGGTTCGGCGAATACGGTGAGCGTGACGATCCGGCGCTTCGGGTATGTCGCCTGCAGGTGCTCCGCCAGCGCCGCCGGCAGCAGCGCCACTGCACCGCCCGGGTTGGGTGCATGGCGCAGTTCGGGATTGAGCGCGTCGACGATCTCGGCGCGAAAGGAGAGCGTGGCGCCGGTCAGCCCGATTACTACGAGCACCGACCCGGCCGTGATGCCGATGAACCAGTGAATCTGGAACCAGACGCGCCTCAGGAGGGCCATGTCAGAGATCGATCTTGAGCGTTGCCTTGACCGAGCGCGGCGCGCCGACGGCCAACCGCGTGCCGGCTGCCGCCCAGTAGCGCTTGTCGCCGACGTTGTCGATGTTGATCTGCCACAAGGTGCGCTTGCCGAACAGCTGCGTGACGTAGCGGGCGCCCAGGCCGAAGATGGTGGTTCCGCCGATGAACGCTTGGTTCAGGTCGTCCACCGGACGCCACCCCGTGTAGTACGCCCCTCCGTTGATCGACAGGCCGGGAACCGCCGCGATGTCGTACGAGAGGAAGGCACTGGCCGTTTGTTTGGCGGTGTTCTCGGGCATCTTCCCGTTGTACTGGGCGTTGATGTCGCGGAACTCGGCGTCGAGCGATTGGGCCGAGAGTTGCCATGCGAGTGCGCGGGTCAGGCGGCCCTGCGCCGAGATTTCGAGACCGCGGTAGCGCTGCCGCCCGTCGGCCACGAAGGTGTTGGCGCTGTTGGTGTAGGCGCCCGGGCGCTCGATGTCGAACAGGGCGCCGGACAGCAGCATGCCGCCGCCGGTGAGCCAGCGCAGGCCGATTTCTTTCTGCTTGCTGATGCCGGGCGGCATGTGGGCGTTCTGGTTGGCGGTGCCGGCAGGCGCGATTTCGCCCTCCTCGACACCCTGCGCATACGACACGTAGCCCACGAGGTCGGGCGTGAACTTGTAGCTGAGCGCTGCAAGCGGCGTGGTCTTGCGCACGTCGAAGGCAATCAACGGGATCGTGGCGCTGGCACCCTGCGTGCTCTCGAAGTGCGTACGGCGCGCACCGACCACCAGTTGCCATTGCGGCGAGAAGGTGATGCGGTCGAGGGCGTAGAGGCCCAGCTCCTTGCTGTCCTGCGCCCCGGTGGTGGGTCGGGTCGGCAGCGCGGTCAGCGGCAGGTAGCCGATGACGATCGGGTTGTACAGGTTCTGCACCGTGCTTGCGCCGCCGTAGTTGCGCTGGAAGATCGGATCCTGTGTCTTCTTGCTCTGCGCGGCGCCGATGGTGAGCTCGTGCTGCACGCTGCCGGTCGAGAAGGTGCCGAACAGCTCCGTGCGGAACAGGTCGGAGGTCTGCTTCAGGCTCTGGTCGTTGCCGGTGAGGCGGCCTGCGCCGGTCAGCACGTTGTAGTTGCTGAAGCTCGCGAGCCTGCGATCGCGCTCGGCTTCGGAGTGACCGGCTTCCACCGTCAGCGCCCAGTTGTCGCTGAGCGAATAGTCGGCGCGCAGCTGGGTGTTGGTGACTTCGGCGTCGAAGACCGCCCAGGCCGGGCCCAAAAGCTTGTCCGGATCCGGCAGGGCGGGCAGTGTGATCACGCCCTTGACGGCCGCCGGCCGCGTGATGCCCGCCTGCTCGGTGATGCGCTTGCGGTAGTTTTCGACGTCGGCCTTGAGGGTGAGGCGGTTGTTGACGCGCCAGTCGAAAGCGGCCGAGACGAACCTGCGGTTGCCGTCTATGCCATCGATGTTGGAGCCGACGCGGCCGCCGGCGGCGTTGATTCGCAGCCCGAACTGGTTCTGGTCGCCGAACTGGCGCCCGATGTCGGTGGACGCCTGCAGCGAACCCTTGTCGTCGACGGTGAGGCCGACGGAACTCACCGGCGTGCTGCCGGCACGCTTGGTCACCAAGTTGACGATGCCGGCCGGCGTGGTGAAGCCGTAGTAGAGCGCCGATGCCCCCTTCAGCACCTCGACACGCTCCTTGTTCTCCATGGGGATCTCGGAAACGTTGGGAATGGCGAGCGAGCCGTTGAGCCGGTAGTTCGTCCGGTTCTCGACCGCGATGCCGCGGATCACGAGCTGGTCGAAGGTGTCGCCGCCGTTCTGCTGGCGTGTCACGCCGGCCGTATTGCGCAGCACGTCGTAGATGCCTGCCGCACCCTGGAGCTCGAACACGTCGCGCGTGACGGTGTTGACTGTCGCGGGGACCTCCAGGATGTTGGCGCCCCTGAACGTGCCGGCCTCCACGGTATTGGCGACGAAGCCGTTGGTCGAACTGGATTCGACCGTGACGGTGCTGAGTTGTCCGGCCGCACCGGAGGCGGAATCGGTCGTCTGCGCGTGAGAGACGAGAGAAAAGGACCCCGCGAGCGCGAGTGGCGTTGCCAGAAGAAACTTGTGCATGGAGCAGCGCGTGCACCCGGAAGCACACAGCAGTCGAAACTATTCAGATGGGTCTATTCTAAAGATGCGCGTGAGAATCATTCCTGAAAAGAGCGGAAAAAAGAAAGGCCGGGAGCTTTGGGAACGAGCGGCGGCGCGGAGTTGATGCGCCGGCGATTCCATGAAGCGAAGATGCCACGGTGTACCTGTCTGGTGTACCAAATCAGGCGGACAGCGAAGCGCCACAAATTGAAAAGCCCCTGATTCCGTTAAGAATCAAGGGCTTAGAAGAATGGTGGCCTGGGGCGGAATCGAACCACCGACACGCGGATTTTCAATCCGCTGCTCTACCAACTGAGCTACCGGGCCATTGTGTGCAGCCCTGGATTATACAGCGCTTCTGCGCCCTCTTGAAAGATCGACGCCAAGTTGTTTGAGCTTGCGATAGAGGTGGGTGCGTTCCAGGCCGGTCTTCTCGGCCACACGGGTCATCGAGCCGTTCTCCATCGCAAGGTGGAACTCGAAGTACGCCTTCTCGAATCCGTCGCGCGCATCGCGCAGCGGGCGATCGAGGTCAAAGCTCTGTGTCGATTGCGGACCTGCATCAGGCACCGGCACGGAGGCCAGCGATGCCATCAGCAGGCTGTCGCCCGTCGTCGTGATGGCCGCCGCTTGGTGGCCGCCCACCGGTGCAGGAACCACGCCCGCGGCGGCGCGCCGTGCGCTCTCGCGTGCAAGCCCCTGCTCGACCGCCTTGAGCAGCTTCTGCAGCGTGATGGGTTTTTCGAGGAACGCGAAGGCGCCGATGCGCGTGGCGTCGACCGCGGTGTCGATGGTGGCGTGGCCGCTCATCATGATGACGGGCATGCTCAGGAGGCCCGCGGTGGACCACTCCTTGAGCAGCGTGACGCCGTCGGTGTCGGGCATCCAGATGTCGAGCAGGACGAGGTCCGGCCGCGCGCGTTGCCGTGCGGCGCGTGCCTCGGCGGCGTTCTCCGCGAGCTCCACGTTGTGGCCTTCGTCATTGAGAATTTCGAAGAGCAGGTCCCGAATGCCCAGCTCGTCATCGACCACGAGAATGTTTGCCATGAGTGCTGCTTGTTGTGTGCGCTGGTATGTGTTGGTCCGCGATCCCGTCCAGCGCCTTCGCGCTGGTTTCGTTGGCGCTCAGGCGGTGGAAGACTTCGAATCTTCGGTGTGAGCGGCCGCTGCCCGCGGCTCGCCTGCCAGCGCGAATGATAGCGAGACTTGCGCCCCTGCCACAGCCCCGTCGACGATACGGTTGGAAAGCTCGATGCGCGCGCCATGCTCATCGGCGATCTTCTGGACCACGGCGAGCCCCAAACCGGTACCTTTTGTTTTCGTCGTGACGTAGGGCTCGAAGGCGCGCTTGAGGATGTTTTCGGCGAATCCGGGGCCGCTGTCCTGCACCGTCAAGCGCACGCGCTGGCCCGAATCGCCCAGCCGGGTGCGGATGACGACCTCGCCCGCCCTGCCCGTGGTGCTGGCCGCGGCCTCGGCGGCGTCCTGCGCGTTTTGCAGCAGGTTGTGGATGACCTGGCGGATCTGCTGCTCGTCGCCGCGGATGGGCGGGCAGCGTTCGTCGAGCTCGGAGCGCAGCGCGATGGGCAGGTTCTCGGCGTTGTAGAGCTGGAGCACATCGGTGAGCAGCGCGTTGAGGTCGACCGGCTTGAGGTCGGCCGCGGGCAGCCGCGCGTAGTCGCGGAATTCGTTGACCAATCGCTTCATCGCATCGACCTGGTCGATGATGGTCTTGACGGACTTCACGAGGATGGCCTGCTCGGGCGGTGCTACCTTGCCCGAGAGCTTCATCTCGAGCCGCTCGGCCGACAGCTGGATCGGCGTCAGCGGGTTCTTGATTTCGTGCGCCAGCCGGCGTGCCACTTCGCCCCAGGCCTGCGCCCGCTGGGCCGAGACGATTTCGGAGATGTCGTCGAACACCAGCAGCCGGGCAGCACCCGGCAGTTCCGCGCCGCGCGCGACGAGGTTGATGGCACCGTCCTGCTGCGGCAGGTCGGTGCCGGTGGCGTGCAGCTCGAAGGCGTGCTGCCAGTGGTCGAGGCCGTGCTGCATGCGCTCGACCTGGAATTCGTCGAACTGCTGCTGCACCTTGGTGCCGAAATCGGCCAACCCCGGCACGTCGATGAGGCGCTGGCCCTCGTAAGCCGCCAGCGGGGCACGCAGCACGCGGGTGGCGCCCGGGTTGGTGGACAGCACAGTGCCATTGACATCGAGCACGATCACGCCCGAGGTCAGGTTGTCGAGGATGGTCTGCAGGTTGGCGCGGGCGGCGTCGAGCTGGCCCATGGTTTTTTCGACCGCGCCGCGGGCATCGGCCAGCTGCTGGGTCATGACCGCGAACGAGCGTGTGAGCCCGCCCAGTTCGTCCTTGCCCTGCAGCACGGCAGTGGGCCGCAGGTCGCCGGCGGCCACCTGGCGCACGCCGTCGGCCAGCACGAGCAGCGGGCGCGCCAGCTGGTTGCCGAAGAGCACGGCCAGCAGCACCGCACCGAACACGGCGAGGAACAGGCTCAGCGTGAGCGTGCCGATGTACATGCGGCGCAGCCCCTCGCGCGCGAGCGCCCGCTCCTGGTATTCGCGGTTGGCCTCCTGCACGGCCAGCGCGTTGGCGACCACGGCCGGCGGCAGCGGCCGCGTGACCTGCAGGTAGCGCGGCGCGGTGTCGAAGTCGAAGCCCGGCCGTTGCACCATGGCGAGCGCACGCACGCTCGCGGCGGGCGGCGCAGCGCCCGGCACGGCGGCCTCATCCAGGCCTTCGACGTGCGCGACCGCGCGGTCTGGGCGAACCTGGCGAAATTGCTGCGCGGTCGGCCGCTCGGGATTGAGCTGGAAGCGCGAGGCGCCCGCGCCGGCGACCAGCTGCCCGGTGCCGGTCCAGAGCACCACGTCCGTGGCTTCGAGCTGGTCGCGAATGCGCTCCAGCACCAGGCCGGCGCTCGCATCGGGCACCTGGGACAGCTGGGCACTCGCGACACGGGTCTTGGCCGCCAGATCGTCGGACAGCGAATCGAGCGTAGCGCGGCCGAGGTTCAGGCCGGCGTCGAGCGCGCCCTCGACCTTGACGTCGAACCAGCTCTCGATCGAGCGCGCCACGAACTGATAGGACACCACATAGACCAGCGCACCCGGCACCACCCCCACCAGCGCAAAGATGGCCGCCAGCTTGATCAGCAGCCGGCTGCCGAACTTGCCCTGGCGCAGCCGCCGCAGCAGCCGGAAGGCGACCCAACCGATCACCAGCACCAGCAGCACCGCCACCACGACGTTGATGCCGAACAGGCGTACGTAATAGCGTTCGTACAGCGCGCGGTTGTTGGTAGCCTGGGCCAGCAGGAACATCAGCACCAGGCCGATGGCCGTGACCATGGCCGCGCCGACGCCCACGGCCCAGCGCATCGCGCGCGAGCGGCGTGCGGCGGGTGTGGCCGCTGCGCCGCTGCGCGGCTTGGTGCTCACCGCTGTTTCTCCAGTGCCAGGCGCGCGGTGCGCTCGGCCGCGATGTTCCAGTCGGCCTGCCCGACCACGCCGATCTGGAACGGCCGCGGCAGCTGCGAGGTGTCGAGCCGGAAGCGGAATATCACCTGGTGCTGCGGCTCGTCGCCGATCTCGGCCAGGTCGCCCAGCCGCAGCCGGCCGATGCGCTTGATGGCCTCCAGCGCATCGCTGAGGGTGTCGAAATTCTGATTCAGCGAAATGCCGAAGCCGGCGGGGCCGTTGATCGGCACCGGCGACACGTTGAGCCGCCAGCGGCGGGTGAGCGGCTGGTAGGCCAGCCGCATGTGGCGCGTGACCTGAGCGACCTTGCGGTCGGTCCAGTACCAGCGCTCCTGGTACATCTCGGCCTCGGCCACGAAATAGATCGCGATGCCCTTGTCGAGCACCTCCTCGACCAGCGAGGGCAGATCGAACTGCACGGCGGCGCTGAGGTAGACGCCGTCGTCGGCCTGTTCGAGGCGCATCTGGGTGATCGCCGCGCCCGGACGGCTCTGTGCGGCCGCCGGGGCCGGGAGCCACGCCAGCAACAGCACCCAGGCCAACAGCACCGCGACCAGCAAGGCCGGCCGGCGCCGCCGAGCGGGCTCAGGGTGGGCGTTTTTCAAGCAGGGCGTAGAAGAAGCCGTCGTGGTCACCAGAGTCATTCTCCGGGACACCACGCGCATTCCCCCCGCTTTGGGGCAGCAAATGGCCTGGGGACGGCTGCAATCGAGCGTCAGTGTTGTGTGCAAGAAACGCATCAATTTGTTGCGAGCCCTCTTCCCGAAACACGGAACAGGTGCAGTACAGGAGCCGGCCGCCAGGCCGGACGAGCGGCCAGAGCGCGGCCAGGAGTGCGGCCTGCTGGGCGGCCAGTTGGGCGGTGTCGCTCTCGCGGCGCAGCCAGCGGACATCGGGATGGCGCCGGACGATGCCCGAAGCAGTGCACGGCGCGTCGAGCAGGATGGCATCGAAAGGGGTGCCGTCCCACCAGTCGGCGGGGCGCGCCGCATCGGCCACCACCACCTTGGCCTTCAGGCCGAGGCGGGTCAGGGTTTCGTCGATCCGGCGGCTGCGGATGGCATCGACCTCGAGGGCGATCACGTCGACCGTCCCGGGGCCAGCCAGCTCGAGCAGGTGGGCGGTCTTGCCGCCGGGGCCAGCGCAGGCATCGAGCACGCGCAATGGTGGGGCACCGGCCTTCACGGGCAGCATGCCATCGAGCAACAGGGGCGCTGCCATCTGCGCGGCCGCGTCCTGCACCGAGCTGGCGCCATCGGCGAATCCCGGCAGTTGCTGCACCGGCCGCGCGCGCGCCAGCTGCAGGCCGGCAGCTCCGACGCGGATGGCCGAAAGCCCCACCGCCTCCAGCTCCGACAAATAAGAAGCCGCGGTGGATTTCTGCAGATTGACGCGCAGCGTCATCGGCGCCTGCGCGTTGTCGGCGCCCAGCACCCGCTGCCAGTCGCGCGGATGGTCGCGCTTGAGGCGTTCGATCCACCAGCGCGGATGGTTCCATTGCGCGACCGGCTCGTGATCGGTGACCTCGACGAGCTCGTCGCGTTCGCGCAGGAAGCGGCGCAGGCACGCGTTGATGAAGCTGGCCTGCGCCCGCGTCGCCGGATTGCGCTTGGCGGCTTCAACCGCCTGATCGACCAGCGTGAACGGTTCGTAAGGCGCGCGTTCGGCATCCCAGGCCAGCGCCAGCGCCGTGCAAAGCAAGGCATCGGGCAGCGGCGGTGGCGTGCGCTTGGCCAGGTGGCGGCGCAGCGCCTCGGCGCGGCCGAGCCAGCGCAGCACCTGGAAACCGAGCGCCTGCACGCCGGGCCGCAACGCGGGCTCGACGGCTTCGAACGCGACGGAGCCCGACGTGCCGGCGCGGATCGACACCAGCACCACCGCGGTCAGTTGCAGTTGGCGCCACAGCGGCGGTTGCAGCAACGGTGTTGCGTTGCTGGAGGGATCGGAAGGTAGTTCTGGCAAGTTGGGGCGATGGTAACGGGCGGGCGAAAGGCACTACGCCACGCAATGTAAAGAAGGAAACCGCGGCCTCAGCGCAAGGGCGCGGCGGGACGCAGACGCACGGCCCATGCCACCAGCAGCGCCGGAAACTGGACGATCGCGGCGTTGTAGTGCGCCACCGCCAGGTTGAACTGGCTGCGCGCGATCTCCGCCGCCGCCGAGGGTTCGGGCCAGGCACCCGGCACCGCGGCAACGCCGGCGTCAGGCTGGAGCGGCACCGGCCGCGAGAGCGTGCCGTCCGCATCGAAGACCGTCACCGCATCCGGATGCTGGCGCTGCCAGGCGTTGACCAGCACCTGCAAGGCGGTGGCCAGCGCGGCCATGCCGCCGGCGTCGAGCGGATGCAGCCGCGTGGCCCCCAGCAAGGTGGCCAGTTGCGTGGTGGCCGCCTGCAGCGGCGCCACCGAAGACAGAAGGTCTTGCGTCGAAGCGTCCGGCGGCGGCCCGGCGGTGATGCTGGCCTGCACGAAATCGAGCTGCCTGCTCAACGCCGCATCGAGCGTGGCGTAGGCCTGCAGAACGGCCGCGCGCAAGCGCACCAGCCGGTTGTAGGCGCCGACGAACCAGAACAACAACACCGCAATGACGATTCAGCCGGCCAGCGACTCGGGCAACACGCTCATCGGGAACAACACCTCATGGATTGGAAAGCACAAAGAAAACGCCCCCCAACCGGGGGCGGTCGGGGGGCGTGGGGTACCGGTCATGGCCGGTGATGCTAGCCGGTTATTCGGTCGCGGCGCCTTCGCTGGCGTCGGCCGTGCTGGCAACATCGCTGCTCGAACCGGCCAGCTCTGCAGCTTCCGATTCGGCGATGGCGCGGCGCTCGGCCTCGTCCATCTGGTCCTTGACCTTGCGGGCCTGGTGGTAAGCCATGCCGGTGCCTGCGGGAATCAGGCGGCCGACGATGACGTTTTCCTTCAGACCGCGCAGCTCGTCGCGCTTGCCCATGATCGCGGCTTCGGTCAGCACGCGCGTCGTTTCCTGGAAGGAAGCGGCCGAGATGAACGAGTCGGTCGAGAGCGATGCCTTCGTGATACCGAGCAGCAGGTTGGTGAACGTCGCGGGGATCTTGCCAGCGGCGCGCAGGGCGTCGTTGGTGTTGAGCATTTCGCTGCGTTCGACCTGTTCGCCGGAGATGTAGTTCGTCTCGCCGATGTTGTCGACCACGACGCGGCGCAGCATCTGGCGAACGATCACCTCGATGTGCTTGTCGTTGATCTTCACACCCTGCAAGCGGTACACGTCCTGCACTTCGTCCACGATGTAGCGCGCGAGTTCTTCCGAACCCAAGAGGCGCAGGATATCCTGCGGGTCTGCCGGACCGTCGACCACGCTTTCGCCCTTGTTCACCACCTGGCCTTCGTGCACCAGGATGTTCTTTTCCTTCGGCACGAGGTCTTCGTAGACGCCGCCTTCCGGATCGGTGATCTGCAGGCGAATCTTGCCCTTGGTCTCTTTACCGAACGACACGGTACCGGTCATTTCGGCCAGCATGCCCTTGTCCTTCGGCGAACGGGCTTCGAACAGCTCGGCCACGCGCGGCAGACCGCCGGTGATGTCGCGGGTCTTCTGGCCTTCGACCGGAATACGCGCCAGCACTTCGCCAGGACCCACGTCCTGGCCGTCGCGGATCTGCACCAGCGAGCCGATCGGGAAGCCGATCGTCACCGAGTGGTCGGTGCCCGGGATCTTCACTTCGGCGCCGGAGGCGTCGATGAGCTTCACCTGCGGGCGCACGACCTTGGCAGCGCCGCGGCGCTTCGAGTCGATCACGACCAGGGTCGACAGACCGGTCACTTCGTCCACCTGCTTCGCAACCGTGAGGCCTTCCTCGACGTTTTCGAACTGCGTCTTGCCGGCGAACTCGGTAATGATCGGGCGCGTCAGCGGCTCCCAGTTGGCAAGCACGTGGCCGGCCTTGATCTGCTGGTCGGCCTTGACGGCCAGGATCGCGCCGTACGGCACCTTGTGGCGTTCGCGCTCGCGGCCGTGTTCGTCATGAATGACGATCTCGCCCGAACGCGCAATCACCACCAGCTCGTTCTTGCTGTTGGTCACGTAGCGCATCGTGGCGTTGAAACCGATCACGCCGTTGGACTTGGCTTCGACGCTCGAGGCCACGGCCGCGCGCGATGCCGCACCACCGATGTGGAACGTACGCATCGTGAGCTGCGTGCCGGGTTCGCCGATCGACTGCGCCGCGATCACACCGACGGCTTCGCCGATGTTGATCAGGCCACCGCGGCCCAGGTCGCGTCCGTAGCAGGTCGCGCAGATGCCGAAGCGGGTTTCGCAGGTCAGCGCGGTGCGGACCTTGACTTCGTCGACGCCCTGGGCTCCCAGGACTTCGATGTTGTCTTCGTCGAACATCTCGCCGGCCTTGAGCAGCACCGAGCGGTTTTCCGGGTGCAGCACGTCGTCGGCCGCCGAACGACCGAGGATACGGTCGCGCAGCGATTCGATGACTTCACCGCCTTCGACGATGGCGCGCCTCAGGTAACCGCCGTGCGTACCGCAGTCCTGCTCGGTCACGACCAAGTCTTGCGTCACATCGACCAGACGACGAGTCAGGTAACCCGAGTTCGCCGTCTTCAGCGCCGTGTCGGCCAGACCCTTACGGGCACCGTGGGTGGAGATGAAGTACTCCAGCACGTTCAGACCTTCGCGGAAGTTCGCGGTAATGGGCGTCTCGATGATCGAGCCGTCCGGCTTGGCCATCAGGCCCCGCATACCGGCCACCTGGCGAATCTGCGCTGCGGAACCGCGGGCGCCGGAGTCGGCCATCATGTAGATGGAGTTGAACGACTCCTGCTCGACTTCCTTGCCGTGGCGATCGATGACACGCTGCTTCGACAGCTTGGCCATCATGACCTTCGACACTTCGTCGCCGGCCTTGCCCCAGATGTCCACCACCTTGTTGTAGCGTTCGCCGGAGGTCACGAGACCGGAGACGTACTGCTGCTCGATCTCCTTCACTTCCTTGGCCGAGCGCTCGATGATGCCGTGCTTTTCAGCGGGCACCAGCATGTCGTCGATCGCGATCGAGATACCGGCCTTGGTCGCCAGACGGAAGCCGTTTTGCAGCAGCTTGTCGGCGCACACGACGGTCTCTTTCAGGCCGCACTTGCGGAACGAGACGTTGATGAGCTTGGAGATTTCCTTCTTCTTCAGCGCCTTGTTGATGTTCGAGAACGGCAGGCCCTTCGGCAGGATCTCGGACAGCAGTGCACGGCCCACGGTGGTGTCCACCAGCGACGTGGAAGCGGTGAATGCACCGGTTTCCTTGTCCTTGGTGTACTCCGTGATGCGCACGGCGACCTTGGCGGTGAGCTCGACCACGTTGGCGTCGAGCGCGCGCTGGACTTCACCGATGTCGGAGAAGATCAGGCCCTCGCCCTTGGCGTTGATGCGGTCGCGGGTCGTGTAGTACAGACCCAGCACCACGTCCTGCGAAGGAACGATCGACGGTTCGCCCGAAGCCGGGAACAGCACGTTGTTGGAGGCCAGCATCAGCGTGCGGGCTTCCATCTGCGCTTCCACCGACAACGGCACGTGGACAGCCATCTGGTCGCCGTCGAAGTCGGCGTTGAAGGCCGCGCAAACGAGCGGGTGCAGCTGGATGGCCTTGCCTTCGATCAGGATCGGCTCGAACGCCTGGATGCCCAAACGGTGCAGCGTAGGCGCACGGTTCAGCATGACCGGGTGTTCCTTGATCACTTCTTCCAGGATGTCCCAGACCACCGGCGTGCCCGATTCGACTTCCTTCTTGGCAGCCTTGATCGTGGTCGCGATGCCCATGGCTTCGAGGCGCGAGAAGATGAAGGGCTTGAACAGTTCGAGCGCCATCAGCTTGGGCAGGCCGCACTGGTGCAGCTTGAGCGTCGGGCCCACCACGATGACCGAACGGCCCGAGTAGTCGACGCGCTTGCCCAGCAAGTTCTGGCGGAAACGACCGCTCTTGCCCTTGATCATGTCGGCCAGCGACTTGAGTGCGCGCTTATTGGCGCCCGTCATGGCCTTGCCGCGCCGGCCGTTGTCCAGCAGCGAGTCGACCGCTTCCTGCAGCATCCGCTTTTCGTTGCGCGCGATGATTTCCGGAGCCTTGAGCTCCAAGAGGCGGCGCAGACGCGAATTGCGGTTGATGACGCGGCGATACAGGTCGTTCAGGTCGGAGGTCGCGAAGCGGCCGCCGTCCAGCGGCACCAGCGGACGCAGGTCCGGCGGCAGCACGGGCAGCACGTCGAGCACCATCCAGTTGGGCTTGATGCCCGACTTGCGGAAGGCTTCCAGCACCTTGAGGCGCTTGGAGTTCTTCTTGACCTTGACTTCGGAACCGGTCAGGTCGCCGCGCAGGCGTTCGATCTCGCTGTCGAGTGCGATGCCTTCGAGCAGATCCTTGATGCCTTCGGCGCCCATCTTGGCGACGAATTCGTCGCCGTATTCCTTGCGCTTGGCGTCATAGTCGTCCTCGGACATGATGCCGAACTTCTTCAGCGGGGTCATGCCGGGGTCGGTGATCACGTAGGCTTCGAAGTACAGCACGCGTTCGATGTCGCGCAGCGTCATGTCGAGCACGAGGCCCAGGCGCGACGGCAGCGACTTCAGGAACCAGATGTGGGCGCAGGGCGCGGCCAGGTCGATGTGACCCATGCGCTCGCGACGCACCTTGGTCTGCGTGACTTCAACGCCGCACTTCTCGCAGATCACACCGCGGTGCTTCAGGCGCTTGTACTTGCCGCACAGGCACTCGTAGTCCTTGATGGGGCCGAAGATCTTGGCGCAGAAGAGACCGTCGCGCTCGGGCTTGAACGTGCGGTAGTTGATCGTCTCGGGCTTCTTCACCTCGCCGAAAGACCACGAACGGATCTTCTCGGGCGAAGCCATGCTGATCTTGATGGCATCGAAATGCTCATCGGGCGTGAATTGCTTGAACAGGTCGAGTAGCGATTTCATAAGACTCTTTCCCTTTTCAAATTAAGAACGCTCGAGCTCGATGTCGAGCCCCAGCGAACGAATTTCCTTGACCAGCACGTTGAACGATTCCGGCATGCCGGCTTCGATCGAGTGTTCGCCCTTGACGATGCTCTCGTACACCTTGGTACGGCCTTGCACGTCGTCGGACTTCACGGTCAGCATTTCCTGCAGGACGTAGGCGGCGCCGTAAGCTTCCAGCGCCCACACTTCCATTTCCCCGAAACGCTGGCCGCCGAACTGCGCCTTGCCGCCCAGCGGTTGCTGCGTGACGAGCGAGTACGGGCCGGTCGAGCGGGCATGCATCTTGTCGTCGACCAAGTGATGCAGCTTCAAGAAGTGCATGTAGCCGACGGTGACGGGACGCTCGAACTGGTCGCCGGTGCGGCCGTCGAACAGGTAGGCCTGCGTGCGCGTATCGGTCAGGCCCTTGAGCTTGGCGATGTCGTCCGGGTAGGCGAGCTTCAGCATGCCGCGGATTTCTTCTTCCGAGGCGCCGTCGAACACCGGCGTGGCGAAGGTCGCACCGCTTTGCAGGTTGGCGGCCATTTCGAGCACGTCGGTGTCGCTCAGCTGGCTGAGTTCTTCCTTGCGGCCCGAGCCGTTGTACAGCTGCTCCATGAACTTGCGCAGCTCGGCCACCTTGGCTTCTTGCTGCAGCAGGTCGCCGATGCGGTTGCCGATGCCCTTGCCGGCCCAGCCCAGATGCACTTCGAGCACCTGGCCCACGTTCATCCGCGAAGGCACGCCCAGCGGGTTCAGGCAGATGTCGCACGGCGTGCCGTCGGCCATGTGGGGCATGTCTTCGACCGGAACGATCTTGGACACCACACCCTTGTTGCCGTGGCGGCCGGCCATCTTGTCGCCCGGTTGCAGGCGGCGCTTGACGGCCAGGTAGACCTTGACCATCTTGAGCACGCCCGCGGGTAGCTCGTCGCCCTGCGTGAGCTTCTTGCGCTTTTCTTCGAACGCGAGGTCGAAGCTGTGGCGCGTCTGCTCCAGCGAGTTCTTGATCGACTCGAGCTGCGAAGCCACTTCGTCCTCCGCCGGGCGGATGTCGAACCAGTGGAACTTCTCGACCGACGCCAGGTAGGCCTTGTCGAGCTTGGTGCCCTGGGCCAGCTTGTTCGGGCCGCCGTTGGCGACCTTGCCGTTCAGCA
This sequence comes from Variovorax sp. YR752, assembly GCA_945860785.1. Classification (GTDB taxonomy): domain Bacteria; phylum Pseudomonadota; class Gammaproteobacteria; order Burkholderiales; family Burkholderiaceae_C; genus Variovorax. The sequence goes on from CAMATD010000046.1 coordinate 21,531, forward strand.
GCTTCTCGATACGGTCGAACGCATCGGCTTCGACGATGCGAAGCTGGTCGTTCAGGTCCAGGCGGAAGCGCTTGAGTTCGTCGTCGATGATCTGCTGGGCGCGCTTGTCGCGCGTGATGCCTTCGCGGGTGAACACCTGCACGTCGATCACGGTGCCTTGCGAGCCCTGATCCACACGCAGCGAGGTGTCCTTCACGTCGGAAGCCTTCTCGCCGAAGATGGCGCGAAGCAGCTTCTCTTCAGGCGTCAGCGTGGTCTCGCCCTTCGGCGTGACCTTGCCCACCAGCGTGTCGCCCGGCTGCACTTCGGCGCCGACATAAATGATGCCGGATTCGTCGAGGCGGTTGAGCTGCTGCTCGGCCAGGTTCGGGATGTCGCGCGTGATTTCTTCGGCACCGAGCTTGGTGTCGCGAGCCATCACCACCAGTTCCTCGATGTGGATCGAGGTGTAGCGGTCTTCTGCGACGACGCGTTCCGAGATCAGGATCGAGTCTTCGAAATTGTAGCCGTTCCAGGGCATGAACGCGATCAGCATGTTCTGGCCGAGGGCCAGCTCGCCGAGGTCGGTCGATGCACCGTCGGCCACCACGTCGCCCTTGGCGATCTTGTCGCCGCGCTTGACGATCGGACGCTGGTGGATGTTGGTGTTTTGGTTCGAACGCTGATACTTGATCAGGTTGTAGATGTCCACACCGACTTCACCGGCAGCCGCTTCGGCGTCGTTCACGCGCACCACGATGCGGGTCGCGTCGACGTAATCGACGATACCGCCACGGGTGGCCGTGACCACGGTGCCCGAGTCGACCGCGGAGACGCGCTCGATACCGGTACCGACGATCGGCTTTTCGGGACGCAGCACAGGCACGGCCTGACGCTGCATGTTGGCGCCCATCAGCGCGCGGTTCGCATCGTTGTGCTCCAGGAACGGCACGAGCGAGGCAGCCACCGACACGATCTGCGCGGGCGACACGTCCATGTACTGGATGCGTTCGGCACCCACCAGGATCGATTCGCCGGCTTCACGCGCGGAGACCAGGTCGCCGGTCAGCTTGCCGTCCTTGTCCAGGACCGCATTGGCCTGGGCGATGACGTACTTGCCTTCTTCGATGGCCGACAGGTAGTCGATGTCCATCGTGACCTTGCTGTCGACCACGCGACGGTACGGCGTCTCGATGAAGCCGTATTCGTTCAGGCGGGCGTACAGGGCCAGCGAGTTGATCAGGCCGATGTTCGGGCCTTCAGGCGTTTCGATCGGGCACACGCGGCCGTAATGGGTCACGTGCACGTCGCGCACTTCGAAGCCTGCACGTTCACGCGTCAAACCGCCCGGGCCAAGAGCCGACACGCGGCGCTTGTGGGTGATTTCGGACAGCGGGTTCGTCTGGTCCATGAACTGCGACAGCTGCGAGGCGCCGAAGAATTCCTTCAGCGCAGCCGAGATCGGCTTGCTGTTGATCAGGTCGTGCGGCATCAGCGGCTCTTGCTCCGCCTGACCCAGACGTTCCTTCACGGCCTTCTCGATGCGGGCCAGGCCCGTGCGGTACTGGTTTTCGGCCAGTTCGCCGACGCAACGCACGCGGCGGTTGCCCAGGTGGTCGATGTCGTCGACTTCGCCGTTGCCGTTGCGCAGGTCAACGAGGATCTTGACCACGGCCAGGATGTCTTCGTTGGTCAGCACCATCGGGCCGGTCGATTCGTCGCGGCCGACCTTGGCGTTGAACTTCATGCGGCCGACGCGCGACAGGTCGTACGTGTCCGGGTTGTAGAACAGGCGCTGGAACAGCGCTTGCACTGCGTCTTCCGTCGGCGGCTCGCCGGGGCGCATCATGCGGTAGATCGCCACGCGCGCTGCGAACTCGTCGACGGTTTCGTCGATGCGCAGCGTTTGCGAGATGTACGCGCCCTGGTCCAGTTCGTTGGTGTAGATCACCTGAACGTCCTGCACGCCGGCCGTGCGCAGCTTCTTGAGCAGCGCTTCGGTCAGCTCGTCGTTGGCCTTGGCCAGGATTTCGCCGGAGTCGGCGTCGACGATGTTGCGGGCGATGACGCGGCCGACCAGGAAGTCTTCCGGCACGCTGATGTGCGTGGTGCCCGATTGCTCAAGTTCACGCGTGTGGCGCGCGGTGACGCGCTTGTCCTTGGCGACCACGACCTTGCCCGACTTGTCGGTGATGTCGAAGCGCGCGACTTCGCCGCGCAGGCGCTCGGAGACGAACTCCATCTGCGCACCGCTGTCCATCAGGCGGAAGTTGTCGTTCACGAAGAAGTTCGCGAGGATCGATTCCGGGTTCAGGCCGATGGCCTTCAGCAGGATCGTGACCGGCATCTTGCGGCGACGGTCCACGCGGAAGTACAGCATGTCCTTCGGGTCGAATTCGAAGTCGAGCCACGAACCGCGGTAGGGAATCACGCGGGCCGAGAACAAGAGCTTGCCCGAGCTGTGCGTCTTGCCCTTGTCGTGTTCGAAGAACACGCCGGGCGAACGGTGCAGCTGGGACACGATCACGCGCTCGGTGCCGTTGATGATGAACGAACCCTTTTCGGTCATGAGCGGCACTTCGCCCATGTAGACCTCTTGTTCCTTCACTTCCTTGACCACCTTCGACTGCGACGTCGACGACTCGCGGTCATAGATGATGAGCTGGACCTTGGCGCGCACGGCCGAGGCGAAGGTCAGACCACGGGTCTGGCATTCACGCACGTCGAAAGCCGGTTTCGCGAGGTTGTACTCGAGGAACTTCATCTCGACAAAACCATTGTGCGAGACGATCGGGAACGCGGCGTCGAACGCGGCCTGCAGGCCTTCGACGGTGCGTTGTTTGGGGGCGATGCCGGCTTGCAGGAACGCGGTGTACGCGTCTTTCTGCATCTGCAGCAGGTAGGGGATTTCGACGACGCTGTCGCGATTACCGAAACTTTTTCGGATGCGCTTGCGTCCGGTGTAACTGTACGCGGGCGATTGGGCCATGAGAGCTCCGGAGCTTGAGATCTTCAGCGACTTGTCAGCAGTGCCGAGGCACCACTGCTTGGCGGCTGGCCACTACCAGCCGTTGGCGGACAGCGATACGTTGCACATCGCCCGAACCAAGGGGTCTTCTGCAGTCGGGGTCAGAAGACACTCAAAAACCGCGTCCGGACGTCGGTTTTTGGGTGCGCTCTGAAAGAAAGCGGCAAAGGCTGGAGGGCCTTTTCAGGCACCTCCAGCCCTTGAGGGGGACTGAATTACTTCAGTTCCACCTTGGCGCCGGCTTCTTCCAGCTTCTTCTTTGCAGCTTCAGCGTCAGCCTTGGACAGGGCTTCCTTGACAGCCTTGGGAGCGGCTTCCACCAGGTCCTTGGCTTCCTTGAGGCCCAGGCCGGTGATTTCGCGCACGGCCTTGATGACCGACACCTTGTTCGCGCCGACATCGGCCAGCACGACATTAAATTCGGTTTGTTCTTCAGCCACTGCGGTGGCGGGGCCTGCAGTTGCGGGACCTGCCATGGCGGCAGCGCTCACGCCAAACTTCTCTTCGATGGCTTTCACCAGTTCGTTGAGTTCCAGGACCGTCATGCTGTCGAGCGCGGTCAGAAATGCGTCTTTATCGAATGCCATTTTTGTTTCCTAACAATTGGGTTGAATATTTCAAACGCAAGCCGGCTTATGCGGGCTGCGCCTCGGCTTCTGCCGGTGCATCGGCTGCGGGTGCTGCTGCGCCTTCCCCACGCTTCGCGGCCAGCGCCGCGAGAACGCGTGCCGTTCGGGAAATCTGGGATTGCATCAAGCCCAGCAACTGCGCCAACAGCACTTCCTTCGAAGGGATGCTTGCGAGCTGCTTCACGCCGTTCACATCCAGGGCCTTGCCGCCGAACGCACCACCGCGAATCACCAACTTGTCGTTGGTCTTCGCGAAGTCGGCCACCACCTTGGCGGCGGCCACTGCGTCTTCGGAAAAGCCGTAGATCAGCGGGCCGGTCATCTGGTCGCCAATGACTTCGAATGCGCTACCAGCGACAGCACGGCGTGCCAGCGTGTTCTTCAACACGCTGAGGTTCACACCCTTGCTGCGCGCTTCGCTGCGCAGTTTGGTCATATCGGCAACCGTGATGCCACGGTATTCCGCCAGCACGAGCGTTTGAGCTTTTGCGGCGAGGCTGGTCACATCACTGATGACCGCTTCTTTCTCACTGCGATTCAGACTCAAGGTCTACTCCTTTTAATGCGACTTTCGGCCGGGGGCCTCGGATCGCGCTTCATGCAGCGACCAACTGTTTCGGAACAAAAATCAAATTCCTTGCAGTGGGGTCGCCATCTGCGCTGATTGCCGGACAAAAGGTCCGACTATTAAGTGCAGGCAACCCTGCACACCAGCGGTCTTGGATGGCTCACGGCAACCGAAGCTGCCGCGACCCACCACATTCGCCCTGCTCCTTTCGGAGCCGGGCCAATCTCTTCTTCAGCTCGCCGAGATGGTTTGCGTGTCCACGCGGACACCCAGACCCATGGTCGACGACACAGCCACCTTGCGCAGGAACACGCCCTTGCTGGTCGCCGGCTTGGCCTTGACCAACGCGTCGATCAGCGCAACCAGGTTGCCTTGCAGCTTGTCGGTGTCGAACGAGCGACGGCCGATCGTGCCGTGGATGATGCCGGCCTTGTCGACGCGGAACTGGACCTGGCCAGCCTTGGCGTTCTTCACAGCCGTGGCGACGTCCGGGGTCACGGTGCCAACCTTGGGGTTGGGCATCAAACCGCGCGGGCCGAGGATCTGGCCGAGCGTACCGACCACGCGCATCGCGTCAGGGGCAGCGATCACGACGTCGAAAGGCATGTCGCCAGCCTTGACCATGGCAGCCAAGTCGTCCATGCCGACGATGTCGGCGCCGGCGGCCTTGGCTTCTTCAGCCTTGGCGCCCTGAGCGAACACAGCCACGCGCTTGGTCTTGCCGGTGCCGTTGGGCAGCACGACGGCGCCACGCACGACCTGATCCGACTTCTTCGCGTCGATGCCGAGTTGCACGGCCACGTCGATCGATTCGTCGAACTTGGCGGTGGCGGCTTCTTTCACGAGACCGATCGCTTCAACGAGTGCGTACAGCTTGTTGCTGTCGACCTTGCCTTCGAGCGACTTTTGCTTCTTGGTGATCTTGGACATTTACACGCCCTCCACATTCACGCCCATCGAGCGGGCAGAGCCGGCGATGGTACGAACGGCTGCGTCGAGGTCGGCGGCAGTCAGGTCCTTCATCTTGGCCTTGGCGATTTCTTCGAGCTGTGCGCGCGTGATCTTGCCGACCTTGTCGAGGTGCGGACGGGCCGAACCCTTGTCCAGCTTGATGGCCTTCTTGATCAAGGTGATCGCCGGGGGCGTCTTGATGATGAAGGTGAAGCTCTTGTCAGCGAACGCGGTGATGACCACCGGCAGCGGCAGACCCGGCTCGACGCCTTGGGTTTGCGCATTGAACGCCTTGCAGAACTCCATGATGTTCAAACCACGCTGGCCCAGTGCGGGACCGATGGGTGGTGACGGGTTGGCCTTACCAGCTGGCACTTGCAGCTTGATGAAGCCGACGATTTTTTTCGCCATGCTTTGCTCCTTGCGGGTGATATCGCCTTGGCTCTCGCCGCAGCTCCCCGGGGTTGAACGACTCTTCTACTCAAGGCCGCACACCGAGTCGGATAGCGCGCAGCCGGAATGGGCTCGAGCCTTTCGGCTCGAGGCTCAGGTTTTTTCGACCCGGCTGAATTCGAGTTCGACGGGCGTGGAGCGGCCGAAAATCATGACCGACACGCTCACCTTGCTCTTCTCGTAGTTCACATCTTCGACCGTGCCGTTGAAGTCCGTGAACGGGCCTTCCTTGACGCGCACGAACTCACCGACGATGAACTCCACCTTGTGGCGCGGCTTCTCGGTGCCCTGCTGCATCTGGCTGACGACGTCCTCGACCTCTTTCTGCGAGATCGGGGCCGGACGGTTCTTAGCGCCACCCACGAAACCCGTCACCTTGTTGGTGTGCTTCACCAGGTGCCAGCTCTCGTCGCTCATGATCATTTCGACCAGCACGTAACCCGGGAAGAAGCGGCGCTCGGTGGTGCGCTTCTGGCCGTTCTTGATTTCGACCACTTCTTCGGTCGGAACCAGGATGCGGCCGAACTTGTCCTGCATGCCGGCGCGGTTGATGCGCTCGGTGATGTTGCGTTCGACGGCCTTCTCCATGCCCGAATAGGCATGGACCACGTACCAACGCAGATCGGGGTTGGCAGCGGGGGCCAGAATCGGAGTGTTCTCTTCTTCGGGCGTGGTTTCAACTACGTCGTCGGTCATTGCTTACTTTCTCCAGCCCAGAATGAGGTCGAAAAACACCCATTCGAGCGTCTTGTCGGTGAGCCAGAGGAAGACGGACATGATCGCCACGAAGGCGAACACATAAGCCGTCATCTGCATCGCTTCCTTGCGGGTCGGCCACACGACCTTCTTGACCTCGCGCCACGAGTCACGGCCAAAAGCCCACAACTGGCGGCCATTCTCCGAACTGCCGAAAGTGCCCACGGCGGCGGCCAGACCCACCAGCAGCGCAGCCCACTGCACCAGCGAGCCTTGGCGCGACAGCAGATAGAACGCTACGATGGCGCCCACTGCCAGCACCACGGCCACGGTCAATTTGGCCTTGTCGGCGCCCGTGCTCACGGTTTCGATTTGAGAAGTGGCCATGGTTGGCTGGTTTCCTGTGGTCTTTCGACCTTCAATTCAATGCGCCTCTTGAGACGCCGAAGCCCATCGGGTCACGATGGGCTTTTTTTCGGGGTGCCACCTAGGTGGCAGGGGCAGTAGGAATCGAACCTACAACCTTCGGTTTTGGAGACCGACGCTCTGCCAATTGAGCTATACCCCTCCGGTACTCTTTACGCTCGACTCAGATGTCGAGGATCTTGGCCACGACGCCCGAACCCACGGTACGGCCGCCTTCACGGATGGCGAAGCGCAGGCCTTCTTCCATCGCGATCGGGTTGATCAGCTTGACGGTGATGCTGACGTTGTCGCCAGGCATGACCATTTCCTTGTCC
>CAMATD010000047.1 GCA_945860785.1 Variovorax sp. YR752
CGCCATGCCGACCTACCGCACGCCCGACGTCTACGTCGAAGAGATCTCGGTCTTTCCACCTTCGGTGGCCGAGGTCGAGACCGCGATCCCGGCCTTCATCGGCTACACCGAGCGCGCGCGCAAGGTGAGCGATGGCGACCTGGCCAAGCGGTCGACCGAGATCTACAACTTCGCCGAGTACGAGCAGTACTACGGCGGGCCCGACACGCCCGACATCGACGTCGCGCTGGTCGCCAACGGGCCGGGCTTCACCGCCACGGTCACGCCGCCGACCCTCACCTACCTGCTGTACTACGCGGTCAAGATGTTCTTCGACAACGGCGGCGGCAAGTGCTACATCGTCTCGGTCGGTGTCTATCCGGACACCATCGAGCTCGCCGATTTCACCGCCGGGCTCGAGGCCGTGGCCCTGGAAGACGAACCCACGCTGCTGGTCTGCCCCGAGGCCGTGCAGCTCGGCGGCACCGGCTACGACACGATGTCGCAGAACATGCTGATCCAGTGCGGCACGCTGAAAGACCGCTTCGCGATCCTCGACCTGTTCGCGGGCGGCGGCCCGCAGGACACCGCCGCGCTCACCGCCAACCGCGCGCGCATCGGCAACAACAACCTCAAGTACGGCGCGCTGTACTACCCCTTCCTGCGCTCCAGCTTCAACCACGCCGTGGCCGGCCTGGGCACCAACGTCAACGTCACCATCGGCGCCGTTGCCGCGGCAACGCTCGACACGCTGCAGACCACGGCCACCGCCGCCTTCAACGCCGCCAAGGCCGCGCTGCTCGACCACTACATCGTGGTGCCGCCCAGCGGCGCGGTGGCCGGCGTATATGCCGCCACCGACACCGCGCGCGGTGTCTGGAAGGCCCCCGCCAACGTCGGCCTGGCCGACGTGGTGGAGCCGACGGTGCGGCTCGACAACGCGCACCAGGACGATCTCAACGTCGACGCGAACACCGGCAAGTCCATCAACGCGATCCGCGCCTTCGCCGGCAAGGGCACGCTGGTGTGGGGCGCGCGCACGCTGGCCGGCAACGACAACGAATGGCGCTACGTGCCGGTGCGCCGCTTCTTCAACATGGTCGAGGAATCGGTCAAGAAGAGCACCTACTGGGCCGTGTTCGAGACCAACGACGCCAACACCTGGGTCAAGGTGCGCGGAATGATCGAGAACTACCTGACGCAGAAATGGCGCGAGGGCGCGCTCGCGGGTGCCACCACCAAGGACGCTTTTTTCGTGCGCTGCAGCCTCGGCACCACGATGAACGCGCAGGACATCCTCGAAGGCCGCATGAACGTCGAGATCGGCATGGCCGCGGTGCGGCCGGCGGAGTTCATCGTTCTCAAGTTCTCGCACAAGCTGCAAACCAGCTGATCGATTGAAACCTTCAAGGAGCCGACGCCATGCCGCAGCAATACCCTCTTCCCGTCTTCCACTTCACCGTCCAGTGGGGCGGCACACGCCTCGGCTTTTCGGAAGTCAGCGGGCTCACGCAGGAGAACCAGGCCATCGAATACCGCGACGGCTCGTTCCTCGAGTACTCGTCGATCAAGATGCCGGGCCTGCGCAAGTTCAACAACGTCACGCTCAAGCGCGGCATCGTCAAGGCCGACAACGATTTCTTCAAGTGGCTGTCGACCGTCAAGCTCAACCAGGTGGAGCGGCGCGACGTCGTCATCTCGCTGCTCAATGAAGAGCATGCGCCGGTGATGACCTGGAAGATCCACAACGCCTTCCCGGTGAAGGTCGAGGGGCCGGGCCTGAAGGCTTCCGGCAACGAGGTCGCGATCGAGTCGATCGAGATCGCGCACGAGGGGCTGGAACTGCAGAACGACTGACGACGCGCACGCGTCGCCGCCCTTCGCCATGTACACGCCTCCTGTCGGCTTCCACTTCAAGGTGGAAGTGCTCGGTATCACGCCCGCCGCGAACGACCTGCGCTTCACCGAGGTCGGCGGCCTGTCGCTGGAGATCGCCACCGAGGACATGCCCGAAGGTGGCGAGAACCGGTATGTGCAGCGCTATCCGGGCGTGGCCAAGTACGGGGACCTGGTGCTCAAGCGCGGCCTGCTCAAGCACAGCGAGGTCTGGCAGTGGGTGCGCCAGTGCATCGAGGATCTCGACGTGACGCCGCACGACGTGGACGTGACGCTGCTGAACCCCGATCACGAACCGCTCATGACGTGGCACGTGGTCGGCGCCTTTCCGGTCAAGTGGTCGGTCTCCGATCTCAACGCGACGGCCAACGCCTTCGTCGTCGAGACGCTGACGCTGGCCTACAAGTATTTCCGGCTCGACAAGAGCTGAAGGAGGCTTCGATGCCCATCGTCGTCGATGAAGTGGTAATCACGGTCGAGGTCGGCAATGCGGCCGGCGGCGGGACCGCGACCCCGCCTGCGCCGGCTGATGAGCGGCAGTCGCTGGTGGCTGAGTGCGTCGAGCGTGCGCGCGAGATATTGCGCGATCGCGAGGAGCCGTGAGATGAAGCCTTGCCTTTTGATTCGTCGCATTGTGTTTGACGCTCGTCGTTCAGGGCGCGCTCACGCCGACGGTGTGCTCTGCTCCGCGAATGTCCCCCGGCGCGGCCTAGGGCCGCATGCCTCCTCCTTTATTTCGCTGCGCAGAGCACACCGCCGGCGTGAGCGCTCAGAGCACTGGTTGATCGGCCAGCACGACAGCCGCGCCTCTCGTGCACAGGGCACCGGGTGCTCCCCTCCGCGAATGTCCCCCGCTTCGCTCCTCCTTTATTTCGCTGCGGGGAGCACCCGGTGTCCTGTGCACGCACCCCGAACCAAAGCGCCTCGAACACAATCCGCGGTGGAGTAGCTGAAATGCCTTCAGGACAACTCGAAAAGCTGGTGGTGCCAGCCTTCACCACCCCAGACTGCGCGAGCGGCAGCCAGATCAGCACCTTCGAGTCGTACGTGAACCCGAGCGAGATCACGCTCGCCTACGAGATGGAGTACGACGCCGCGCAGGGCTCGGGCACCACCGGCAGCCGCATGGACTTCAAGAAGGTCAAGCCCGGCGACATGTCGCTGAACTTCTTTCTCGACGGCACCGGCGCCAACGGCGTGAAGATCGACGTGCAGGAGCAGGTCGAGAAGTTCCAGACCGTCACCGGCTACAACGGCGACATCCACCGCCCCAACTATCTGCTGATCGCCTGGGGCACGATCCAGGTGAAACGCTGCGTGCTCAAGAGCGCATCGATCGCCTACAAGCTCTGCAAGGCCGACGGCACGCCGCTGCGCGCCACCATCGCCGCAACCTTCGTCGATGCGGTGGCGGACCAGACCCGCGTCGCGCTCTCGCAGGACTCCTCGCCGGACCTCACGCATGTGCGCGTGCTGCGCGCCGGCGACTCGCTGGCCGCGCTGTGCGACCAGATCTACGGCGACCCGGCGCTCTACCTGAAGGTGGCGCGGGCCAACAATCTCGACGGCGTACGGCATCTGCCGGCCGGCACGCGCGTGCGCTTTCCGCCGCTGCGCAAGTAGCAAGCAGAGGACGAACCCATGCCCAGCGCCGTCACCACCCCGCCCCCGCCCCCGCCCCCGCCGCCCGCCGAGCGTTCGCTCCCCATCAAGGCCGAGCACCGCGAGTTCACCGTCAAGGTGAACGGCGAGCCGGTGCCGCGCGAGCATGCGCTGCATTCGGTGAGCGTGGTGGCCACCGCCAACCGCATCGCCTCCGCACAGCTCGCCTATGTCGACGGCGCGGCTGGCTCGGGCGACTTTCCACTTGGCAAGCTCGACCTCATGAAGCCGGGCGGCACGGTCGAGATCCTGGCCGGGAGCGGCGCCGATCCGACCGTGGTGTTCAAGGGCCTCATCGTCGGCCAGCGGCTGCGCATCCGCGAGGCCTCGTCGTCGATGCTGGTGATCGACTGCCGCCACGCGGCGACGAAGCTCGCGCGGGTGCGGCACAGCGCGAACTTCTTCGACCAGACCGACGCCGACACCATCGAGGCGCTGATGGGCGCGGCCGGCGTCGATGCGGAGGTGGATGCCACCACGGTCACGCACAAGCAGCTCGTGCAGCACGACTGCACCGACTGGGACTTCATCGTGACCCGCGCCGCGGCCAACGGGCGGATGGTCTTCACGCGCGGCGAAAAGCTCGCCGTGAGCGAGCCGAAGATCGGCGCCGCCGCGGTCCAGTTGCAGTTCGGCGCCACGCTGCTCGAGTTCGATGGCGGCATCGACGCGCGCATCCAGGCGCAGGCCGTCAAGACCGTGAGCTGGAACGCGGCCGACCAGGCGGCCGAAGAGCAGGAAGGCTAGGCACCCGCCTTCAAGTCCACCGGCAACTTCAAGGCCGACACGGTGCTGCTGCCCCACACAGCCCTCGATGCGCCCGAGGGCGTGGCGCTCGCGAGCGCGGTACGGCAGCGCGCAGCGGTCGATCTCGCGGGCGGCCGCGCGATGTGCGTCGGCATTGCCACCATCCAGCCCGGCGACACTGTCAAGCTCGGCGGCGTGGGCGACCGCTTCAGCGGCGACGTGCTCGTTACCGGCGTGCGGCAGGTCTTCGACACGCAGAAGGGCTGGAAGACGCATCTGCAGTTCGGCAGCATCGAGCCCGACCCCGCACTACGCGAGCGCCTGCAGCGCCAGCGCACCGCCGACCTGCTGGCACCGGCAGCCGGCCTGCAGCTGGGCGTCGTCACCGACAACGAAGACCCCGAGGGCGAGTTCCGCGTGCGCGTGCGGCTGCCGCTGGTGAACGGCGGCGACGACGGCGTCTGGGCCCGCGTTGCCGCGGCCGATGCCGGCAGCAACCGGGGCCTCTTCTTCCGGCCCGAGATCGGCGACGAGGTGCTGATCGGTTTTCTCGACGACGATCCGCGCCACCCGGTGGTGCTCGGCATGCTCCACAGCAGCGCCAAGGCCGCGCCGCTGGCGCCGAGCAACGACAACCACGTCAAGGGCTACACCAGCCGCAGCGGCATCGCGCTGAGCTTCGACGACGACAAGAAATCGCTCACGCTCGCCACGCCCGGCGGCAACACGCTGGTGCTCGACGACGACAGCGGCGGCATCACCATCAGCGACCGCAACGGCAACAAGATCGTGCTGTCGAGCGACGGCATCGCCATCGAGAGCATGAAGGCGTTTTCGGTGAAGGCGAAGACCGAGATGAAGCTCGAAAGCATCCTGAGTACCGATGTAAAGAGCATCGGCGTAGTCAAGGTCGCGGGTTCCGCGCTGCAACTGGGGTAAGGCCATGGACGACATTCCGCTTTTCCTCGGCCGCGGCTTCGGCTTTCCGCCTTCGTTCTCGAACGGCCAGGCGCGCATGGTCGAGGACGAGGCGGACATCCAGGAGAGCCTCTCCATCCTCTTCGGCACCGCTCCGGGCGAACGCGTGCTGAACCCCAAGTTCGGCCTCGACCTGTCGCCGCTGCTGTTCGAGCCCCTGGGCACCACGTTGCGCACGCTGCTCGAAGACCGCATCACCACCACCTTGCTGATCCACGAGCCGCGCATCCGGGTGCTCGAACTCGTGGTCGACGATTCGCTCGCGCTCGAGGGGCAGCTGCAGATTCGCCTCGACTACACGGTGCGCAGCACCAACACGCGCTTCAACCTCGTGTTTCCCTACTACCTGGGCGATGCGAACGAACTGCGCGAGCGTGTGGCGGCTGGGAGAAGCTGAAATGACATCCTGCTTTTCTGTTTGTCGTCGCGTTGTGTTTGACGTGCTTTGTTCAGGGCGCGATCACGCCGACGGTGTGCTCTGCTCCGCGAATGTCCCCCGCTTCGCTCCTCCTTTATTTCGCTGCGCAGAGCACACCGCCAGCGTGATCGTTGGACAGAGCAGTGGTGGATCGACCGCAAACCAGCAGCGTGCCCTGTGCACGCGCCCCGAACAAAAACGCCCCGAACGCGCCCCCGCCAGCGTGGTGGAAAACTGAGATGGCCGCACAAGACCTCCTCGACGCATTCGCCGCGGCCCCCGGCACCGCGCAACCCGAACGGGACGATCCGCGCCTGTCGCCCGCCTCCACGCCCATCGACGACCGCGACACGGCGCAGCTGCTGCAATCGCTGCACGCGCTGGCCGGACTGATCCACCACCACGAGCAGTGGCCCGTGTCGGCGCTCCCCGGCAACTGGCAACCGTACTTCCCTTCGGGCGATGCCGGGGCGCTCGAAGCGCTGGTGCAAAGCACCGACGGCAAGCTGCCGCCGCACCACGGCCTGCTGATCGCCTTCCTGCAACTGCTGGCCCGGCCGCAGGCGCGGCTCAACGATTTCACCGCGCAGCACCTGAACTACCAGATGCAGCGCGTGCTGGGCTTTGCGCCCCGGGGCCCGCAGCCCGACCACGCGCACCTGGTCTTCGAGCTCAAGAAAGGCGCCGCCGCGGTGGAAATCGCCTTGCCGCAGCTGTTCTCCGCGGGCAAGGATGCGACCAAGGTCGAACAACTGTTCGCGCCGGTGCGCCCCACCGTGGTCGGCCGCGCGCGCGTGGCTCGGCTTGCGAGCATCGTGCGCGACGGCCAGCGGCTGCTGTTCGCGCCCATGGCCAATTCGGCCAATGGCCTCGGTGCACCGCTCGTTCCCGCCTCGCCGCACTGGCCGCCCTTTGGCCGCGCGGGACTACCAGCCGCACCAGTGGGCTTCGCCATCGCCTCGCCCCTGCTGCGGCTGGCCGAAGGCGAGCGCACCGTGCGGCTCAAGCTGAGGCTGTCGGGCCTGCCAGCGGGCGTGGATGCCACGACGCTGGCCGCCGCCTTCGATGCCCACCTCACGGGCCCCGCCGACTGGATCGGACCGCTGCCGATGAACGGCGTCCTGAGCGGCGACCTGCTGACGCTCGAAGTGGCCGTCGGCCCCGCGCTGCCCGCCGTGGTCGACCACGTTCCCGCGATCCATCTGCATGCGTTCCCCGCCGCGTTGCCCGTCATCCAGTGCCTGCTGAAGCCCGGCGCCGAACTCGCCTACGGTGCGCTCGACAACGTGACGGTGCGCAGCGCCAAGGTGTCGGTGAACGTCGAGGACATGCGCGCGCTCACGCTCGAGAACGACGACGCCACGCTCGACTACGCAGCCGAAAGCGACGAGAGCCGCCTGGCCGACCCCTCGCAGGCGGCATTCACCGATACCGCGGTGCAGTTCTTCCAGATCGATGCGCTGGGCCTCGCGCGCGAACACGCATGGCTCAACGCGAACCGGCCCTGGGCGCCGCAGGGCGGCATCGGCCTGCTGCCGGCGCATCCGGCCTCGGCCGAGTTCCTGATCGCGCTCGACGGTGCGCAGGCCGGCGATTCGCAGAGCCTGCTGATCCAGGTGGCCGAAGGCACGGCCGACCCGCTGGCCGAGGCGCAGGGCATTCAATGGTCGGTGCTCGCGGACAACGCCTGGCGCACGCTCGGCACCGGCGAACTCGTGCAGGACGACACGCGCGGCCTGCGACATCGTCGGCGTGCATGCCAACGCGGTCGAGGTGGTGTTCGCCGACCAGGGCAACAACCCGGCGCGTCTCGCGCGCGCATTGCCGCCCGGCAGCATCGCCAAGGCGCGCACGCCGCTGGCCTCTGTGAAGTCCATCGCGCAACCGTACGCCTCCTTCGGCGGCGCGCTGCGCGAGGACGATGCCTCGCTCTCGCGCCGCGCGGCCGAACGACTGCGCCACCGCAACCGCGCCGTGAACCGCTGGGACTGCGAGCGGCTGGTGCTGCAGGCCTTTCCCTCGGTGCACCGCGCCAAGTGCGTGCCGCATGCGAGCGAAACCTCCTGGCTCGCGGCCGGCCACCTGACGATGGTGGTGGTGCCCGACCTGCGCAACCGGCCGACCGTGAACCCGCTGCAGCCGCGCGTGGACCTCGACACGCTGGCGCGCATCCGCGAGCACCTCGCGGCGCGCTGTGGTCCGCAGACGCGCGTGCATGTGCGCAACCCAGGCTACCGGCCGGTGCAGCTCGACTTCAAGGTGCAGCTGCGGCCCGGCTTTGGTTTCAACTTCTACGGCCCGCAGATCGACCAGGCGATCGTGCGGGCGCTGTCGCCCTGGGCCTTCGACAGCGCGACCGAGCTCGGCTTCGGCGGCCGCGTCGTTCGATCCGAATTGCTGGACTTCGTCGAAGCGCTGCCCTGGGTGGACTTCGTCACCGACTTCCGCCTCACGCTCGAAGGCGACACGCGCGACCGCGACGAGATCGTGCCGGACACGCCGGACGCGATCCTGGTCTCCGCCCCTTCCCACCGAATCGCGGAGCTCTGAGCCATGTTCGACACCTCCACCGCCATCACCGCGCTGCCGCCGATCTCCACCGCGCCCGAGGCCGACCCGGCCTTCGACCCGCGCGCGCTGTTCGACGAAGGCCTTGCCACCGTTCGCCGGCTGTCGCGCGGCCTCTGGACCGACCACAACACGCACGACCCCGGCATCACGATGCTCGAAGTGGCGTGCTATGCGCTCACCGAGCTGTCGTACCGCCACTCGCTGCCCATCGAGGACCTGCTGGCCGCGCCCGGCGAAGATGCGGCGCAGACGATGGCGCGCCTGCACCTGCCGGGCACCGTGCTGCCCAACCGCGCGCTGACCGAGCTCGACTGGCGCAAGCTGCTGATCGACCTGCCCGACGTGAAGAACGCATGGATCGAGCCGGTGACCGATACGTTGCTATACGCCGATCTGCGCCGCCGCGAGCTGCGCACCACGCCGCCCGAACATCCCGCCTTCGAGCCTGTGCCGCTGGCGGGTCTTTACCGCGTACGCATCGAGTTCATGGACGCGATCAGTACCCAGGTCGAACGCGCAAGCGTGCTCGCCGCGGTGCGCAACACGCTGGAGGCCTCGCGCAACCTCTGCGAGGACTTCGTCGAAGTGCGTGCGGTGCGCGCCGAATACTTCGCGCTCTGCGCCGAGATCGACCTCGAAGGCGATGCCGATCCCGTCGAAGCCGCGGCGCGCCTTCTGTTCGACATCGGCCAGACGATCGCACCGCCCGTGCTCAACCACGACCTCGCCACTCTGCTCGCACGCGGGCTGACGTTGCCCGAGATCATCGACGGCCCGTTGCTCGAACACGGCTTCATCGACGATGCCGAACTGCTGGCTGCAGCACTGCCGTCGGAACTGCGCCTGTCGGACCTGATCGGCGTGGCGATGGACGTGCCCGGCGTGCGCTCGGTGCGCACCATGCTGTTGAACCCGCTCGTGCGCACGGACGAGAACAACGAGGATGCGCCCAACGCCGACCCCACCGCGGTGCAGGGCGATGCGGCGCCGCTCGCCAATGCCTGGCGCATTCCGGTGCGGCCGGGTCGCCTGCCGCGCCTGTCACTCAACCAGGGCCGGCTGGTGTTCGCCCAGCGCGGCCTGCCGGTGCAGGGCTGGAACATCGCCGACATGCCCGTGGCCGTGGCCACGCGCCTGGCCGCGCTGCGCGAGGCGGCGCGTGCCCGCGTCGAGGAGCAGGCCGGCACGGACGTGCCGCTGCCCGCACCGGGCCGCGCGCGCGTGCTCGACGCCTGGACCTCGTTCCAGCAGGACTTCCCGGCCGTCTACGGCATCGGACCGCAGGGCCTGGGCCTGCGGGCCACCGACGAACGGCGCGTGCAGGGCAGCTCAAGGGCTGGCTGCTGTTCTTCGACCATGCGATGGCAGGGCAGCTGTCGATGCTCGCGGGCGCGCGCCGGCAGCTGTCGGTGGCGCCGGCCGACCTGCAGGCCGTGGCGCAGCGCTTCAGCAACCTCGGCAACGACCGCCACACGCTCTCGGCGCAGGTGGTGACGAGCATCGTCGACCAGGAGCTGCTCTACCCCGCCAACGCAACGCCGCGCATGCTGGCCGATGCGATCGAGTCCGGCAGCGAAGCCGCAGCTCGCCAGCAGCGGCTGCTCGACCACCTGCTGGCGCGCGTGGCGGAAGACTTCGCCGACTACGCCGGCGCGATGGCCTCCGCCTTCGGCTACGACAGCGACCGCCTGATCGGCGACCGCTGCCGCTTCCTGCAGGAGGTGGCCGAGCTCTCTCGCGACCGTGCCGGTGCGTTCGTGCAGCGGCCGGCCACGGCGGCCGAGGTGTGGAACACGCCCAACGTCTCGGGCCTGGAGCGCCGCGTCGCTCGCCTGCTCGGCATTCCCGACTTCACGCGCCGCAACCTCGGCCTGCAGAGCTACGACACCTACAACGAGATCGACGCGGTGCCCGACAGCGTCAACGAGTTCCGCTTCCGCGTGCGGCATGCGGTGACGAACGCGATCCTGCTTTCGTCGAGCACGCGCTACCCGACGCGCGAGGCCGCACGCGAGGCGATGATCCTCGCCATCGAGCGCGTCCAGCTGCCCGCCGGCTACCAGCGCCTGATGACGGCCGGCAGCGAACCGAAGCCCTACTTCAACATCGTCGATGCGGGCGGTGAGGTGATCGCGCGCCGCATCCAGTACTTCGACAGCGCGGCGGCGATGGAAACCGCCATCGCGGATCTGATCACCTACCTCGCGGACCACTACGGCGGCGAAGGCATGTACCTCGTCGAACACCTGCTGCTGCTGCGCCCGCGCGCCGCCACCGACCGGATGTTCGACATCTGCACCGACGCCGGCTGCGAGGACTGCAGCGACCTCGATCCGTATTCGTACCGCGTGCACGTGCTGCTGCCGGCCTATGCCGGCCGCTTCCAGAACGAGGGCTTCCGCCGCTTCGTCGAGCAGGTCATCCGCGCCGAGATGCCGGCCCACATCCTGCCCACGGTGTGCTGGCTCGGCACCAACGACATGGCCGACTTCGAAGGCGCGTGGCGCAACTGGCTGATGGTGCATGCCGGCTTCGGCAGCACCACCGAGGCCACGCGGCAGGCCCGGCTCGATGCGCTGATCGACGTGCTGCAGCGCGCCAAGAACGTCTACTCGGCCCGCGCCCTCTTCGACTGCACGAGCGACGAAACCAAACCGCCCTTCATCCTGGGCCAAACCTCCCTCGGCACCGAGCCGACGGGCGGCAACTGAAGCGAAGACAAGGAGTCACCACCATGGCCGATCCACTGCAAGTGCTCAGCAGCCTCGAGACGCTGGCCGACCACTACACCGTCTTCGAGCCCGACCAGGTGCTCACGCACGGGCAGCTCAACAGCGTGTCCGACTTCTGGGGCGACCAGGTGCGCCTGTCGCGCGTGGCGCTCTCGGGCGTGGGGCTGGTGTCGGGGCTGCACGTGTCGCGCGAAGGCGGCGGCGTTCGCGTGACGCGCGGCTTCGGCGTCAGCACCGACGGCGACCTGATGGTGCTGGCGGCCGACACGCTCTACGACCGCTTCCGCCCCTACGACACCACGGCGCCCGTCTACCGCCCGTTCTACCGCGGCACCGCGGCCGACGGCTCGCCCACCGACATGATCGCGCTGCAGGAGCTGGTGCCGGTCGGCGAAAGCGACGTGCTCGCGCAGCCGCTTTCCGCACTGCCCGTCCCGCTGACCGACCGCGCCGTGCTGATGCTGATGGAGAGCGTGGTCAACGACCCCGACATGTGCAGCGGCACCGATTGCGACAACCTCGGGCGCGATGCGCTGCACCGTGTGCGCCTGCCGCTGCGCCCCGCCAGCGAAGCCGCGCAGGCGCTGCCGGCCGTCGCGATGCGCCGGCCCGCGCTCGGGCGCGACATCGTCAACACCGCGCTGCTGGCCGCGCACTATCGCGACAGCGCGCGTTCCTCGCTCGACGACCTGCAACGCGCCCTGCCGTCGCTGAACGCCAACTGCCCCGAGGTCCTGATCGACATGTTCGGCAGCGACCCGACGACGCGCTGGCTCGGCACGCTGGCGTCGCTGTCCACGCAGTTCGCCGGCGCCACGAGCGGGCTGCAGAGCTGCTACGGCTTCGTCAAGGACCTGGTCGACCAGTGGAACGCGCTGCGCGAGGCGCTGCTGGCCGACGATGCCGTGCCGCTGCCGAACGTGGCCGCCTTTCCGAAGCACCTGCTGCTCGGCGCAACGGCCGCGCCGCGCGAGCAGCGCACCGGCCTCTATCCTTCGCCGCTCGATGCCACCGCGCGCGAGCGCTCGGCCCATGCGCGCTTTCATGCGTGGAAGCTCGATGCGCTGATCGCGCGCTTCCAGCTGCCGGGCGACACCACGGTGCGTGCCACGCCGAGCCTGTCGGACAGGCATCCGCTCGAGGAGCGCGCGATCCCCTGGTACTACCGCGTGCTCGAGGCCACGCCGATCGAGGCCGCGTGGAACTTCCGCCTTTCGTCGCGCCACCACGAGGGCCAGAACCTCGGCTACCGCGCCGCCGCCTGGGCCACCACGGCGCGGGCGCGCGATCCGCTGGCCTTCGACATCGGCCGCCATGACTTCTTCCGCATCGAGGGCCACCTGGGCCGCGCGGCCGAGACCGTGACGGCCGAGCTGCGCCAGCTGGCCGCCGATCGCAACCTGCCGTTCCAGGTGCAGGCCGTGCTGGTGCACACCAGCCGTGACCGCATCCGCGTGCGGCCGCCCTTCCGCTACACGCCGCTGCACAGCCTGCACTATCTGGTGCGGCAGGACGTGGCCTTCCGCCTCGACGAAAGCGAGCAGTTCGGCCAGCGCCATCTCACCGACATGACCGATGCCGTGAAGGCACAGCTGATTCCCGCCACCACGAGCAGCGGCGTCTCGGTGGTGACCAGCGCGCGCCTGGCGGGCGAAGCCATCACCAGTGCCCACAAGGCCGCCGAGCCGGTGCTGGCCAAGGCCAGCTACAGCGGCTACAGGGCCGCGGTGACCAGCGACCAGGGGCCGGCCTTCAAGACGAGCTATACCTCTTCGCTGGTGTCGGTGCGCGAGGCGCGCGCCAGCCTGAGCGATCTTTCGCGCGCCGATTTCGTCTCGCCCTTCGATGGCCTCCTCAACACCAACCAGCCGCACTGGATCGACTGGCTCGACGACCTGATCCTGGACCAGGGCAACAAGGCCGATGACAAGCTGCTGCTGTCGCGCTTCGTGCAGGACCACCCCGGCATCGACCACCTGGGCGGCGTGTGGCGCGGCGGCACCTTCGTGCTGGTCTACGACGACCAGGGCCGCGTGGTGGGCGACTTCACGCTGCCCTACCCGGCCGCCGAGGCCGAGGCGCCCGAGACCGACGACCCGCCGCTCACGCGCCCGCCCTACCGGCCGCCGCTGGTGGCGGGCAACGGCATCCGCGCGGTGCGGCCGCTGGACCTGGTGGTGAAAGACCGCTTCACGTTCGAACGCGAAGGCTTCCAGAAAGACCTGGACCTGCAGCGGGCCAGCATCGAAGGGCTGGTCAAGGGCGCCTTCGTGCCGAGCAATGCGGCGAGCCCGAAGCAGCGGGCCGTGCAGGACCTGACCGGCGACGCCTACCTCGACCTGCAGGCCAACGAGATGACCCACCAGCGCGAACGCGTCAAGGACCTGCAGGAGATGATGATCCAGCCCGGCATGCAGGAGGACGTGCGCGCCCAGGTGGCGCGCGACCTCGACCGCGCGCAGCTCGACCTGGCCGAGACGCTGGGCTGCGTGGCCACGCAGCTGGTGAGCGCCGGTGTCGATGTGAGCAGCGCAGCGGGCAAGCAGCTGACGCAATCGATGGCGAGCAGCATGGCGTCGATCTAGAGTCCGGCAGCGAAGGCGCAGGTCGACGGCAAGCTCGCGGCGGCGCAGAACAGGGCCGCGGGCAACCAGGCCGTGGTGATCGGCAACCTGCGCAGCATGGGTCGCTGAAAAAAAGGGCCACGATGACCATGGACACCCACCGCGTGCGACGCCTGCGCTGGCAGGCCTCGGCGGCCAATCCGGCCGAGGCCTTTGCGCTGCGCACGCTGCTGCGCGAGCAGGGCGAGGCCTGCGAGGCCGCGCTGGAACGGGCCTTCGACAAGGCAGTGCCGCCGCACGAGGTGTGGCATCTGCCGCGGCTGGCATTGGAAGTTCGCATCGCGGACCTTCAGGGTGTCTCGGCCGGTGAACTGGCCGAACGCATCGAAGCTGCGGTGCGCGCGGCGCTGGCCGCGGCAGGCCATCCGGCGCAGGCCGATGTCCACGCAACGGAAGGTGCGCGCGCCGCCAGTTCACGCGCATCGCCTGCCGTCCCGATGTTCCCGTCCACGGACACCGCATCACCGCACCGCTCGACCGCCATCGAGGCCCGTCAGGCCTTGAGGCACTACGTGGCAACCGGCTTGCTGCCCTGGACGCTCGCCGGCCTCGCGCCTGAGCAGGCGCAGCGTGTGCTGGCCGAAGCCGCTGTGCAGGCGGCGGAATCGGTATCGGGCGGCAGCGAGACTCTGAATGCCTTGCTGCCCGGAATCGGCGAACACCCGCGCGGCCGTCGGCGCGTTGCTGCGCTGGCTGCCCTTGCTGCCGGCGGTCTTGCGCCGTCGCCTGCTGGCAGCACACCGGCCACGGCTGGCGCTGAGCGCCGCTGCCTTGGAAGGATGGTTCGCCTGGATCGACGACGACGCCGTCGACCGTGTCGAGTGGCAAGCCCTCTGGCTGGCCGCGCCGTCCGACATCGCCACATTGCGCGAGCTCGTTGCACAGCAACACGCTGCCGTTGCCGCACCGCCCTTCCTGCCCGCGCTGCGTGAAGCGCTCGAAGAAAAGAAGCCGGGCCGCAGGGCCACCCGCCCGGCCTCTCCGGCAGCCAAGGGCGAAACAGCACCCGCACAGACGTGAGAGCCGCAGCAGCCCCCGAAACCACCGACAAGACAGGCAGAGACCGACACCACAACCGCCACCGAGCCCTTGCTCGTGCCTCTCGCCGGCCTGGTGCTGCTCCACCCCTGGCTGCCCCGCATGCTCGCCGCCCGTGGCGTGCTCGACGAAAGCGGCAAGCAGATCGCCGAGCACCAGCTGCCGCTGGTCAAGCTGCTGCTCGGCCGCCCGCCCGATGAGCCGCTGACCGCCGCGCTGCCCGCCCTCTCGCTCGAAGACCGCGAAGAAGTCGACGCCCTGCTCACCGCCGTGCGCGACCACTGGAGCGCCCTGCGCGGCACCAGCGTCGCTGGCCTGCGCCTGAGCTTCCTGCAGCGCCGCGGGCTGCTCTCGCGCGGCGACGACGCCTGGCACCTGCGCATGCAGTCCGAGGCCTTCGACATGCTGATGGGCATGCTGCCCTGGCGCATCGAGCAGCTGCGCCTGCCGTGGATGCCGAAGCTGCTGATGGTGGAGTGGCCGACACCATGAAGCCCACCGACATTCCGCCCGTCAACGCCCGTGTCGATGCCGACACGCTCGAAGCCGAGCTCGAATGGCTCGTGCGCGTGATCGAACTGCGCCTGCATCACTACTTCCACGAGAAAGCGCCGGCCTCGCCGGCCCTGCCCGGCGCGCTCGCACCGCCGCCCGCGCTGCGGCCCGCTGCAGGGCCGTATGCGGCGGCGCTGCAACGCCACGGCCTCGACGCCACCGAGCGGCTGCTGATGATCTTGGCGCTCGCACCCCAGCTGCGCCCCCAATTGCTCGACGTGCTGGCCACGCAGAACGGCATCACGCAGCGCCCCTACACCGAGTTCGGCGCGCATGCAGGTCCGGGCGGTGCGATGCTGCCCACGGTCAAAACGGGCTGCTTCCTGCTCGCGGGCGACGACCTGCTTCCTGCCCAAGCACCCTCGGCGCCCGACGCCGCCGCCACAGGCCTGCTGCAGGCCTTGCTCGCGCCCTCGCCCGCCTTCCTGGCCGAAGCCTTGCCCGGTCCCGCATTGCCCGCGCCGGCCGAGCGCAGCGCACTGGCCACGCGCGTGCAAATCGGCCTGCACTGGGAAGACCTCGTGCTGCCCCCCGTCACGCTCGCGCAGCTCGAGGACATCCACCTCTGGCTCAGCCACGGCCAGCGCCTGCTGCACGACTGGGGTTTCGGGCGGCGCACCGGGCGCGGCCATGTGAGCCGTGTTCCACGGCCCCTCGGGCACCGGCAAGACGCTGTCGGCCTGCCTGATCGGCGAGCGCTGCGGACGCGAGGTGCACCGTGTCGACCTGTCGCTGGTGGTCTCCAAGTACATCGGCGAAACCGAGAAGAACCTCTCGCGCCTGTTCGACGCCGCCGAGCGCGAGGGCTGGATCCGGTTCTTCGACGAGGCCGATGCGCTCTTCGGCAAGCGCACCAGCGTGAGCGATGCGCACGACCGCTATGCGAACCAGGAGGTGAGCTACCTGCTGCAGCGCATCGAGGGCTTCGACGGCGTGGTGATCCTCGCCACCAACCTGCGCCACAACATCGACGATGCCTTCCTGCGCCGCTTCCAGTCGGTGGTGCAGTTTCCGCTGCCGCGCGCGCCCGAGCGCCTGCGCCTGTGGTGCGAAGGCATTCCCGATGCGGTGCGCCCCGACCCCGCGCTCGACCTGACGCGCCTGGCGCAGCAGCACGAGCTCTCGGGCGGCACCATCGTCAATGTGCTGCGTATGCGTGCCTCCGCTCGCTCGCTCGCGCGCGGCGACGGCGTGCTGCGCGCCGAGGACGTCGACGAAGGCGTGCGGCGCGAACTGTTGAAGGAAGGCCGCGCGCTGTAGCGCGGCGCCGCGCGCAAGAAAAAACAGGCCAGGCCACCATGTCCGACACCGCCCAGGCCTCCCCCACGCGCAGCGCGCTGCGTGTGCCCGACGTGCGCCGCGCGCCACCGCGACGTGTGCCGCCGGCCACCGCCAAGCCTGCGGCGGTCAACAGCGCATCGATGCGCGTGTCGAAGCCCTCGGACCCGGCCGAACGCGAAGCGGTGAGCGTGTCGCAGCGTGTGCTGGCCATGACCCCGGCCGCCGCGACACCGCAGGCGCGCCGCTTCGCCAAGTCCGTGCCGGCGCGCGGGTCCGCCCGGGGCATGCTGCCGCCGTCGCTGGGCGTGGGTTCGTCGGTCGGCCAGCCGCTGCCGCGCGGCGTGCGGCACGACATGGAGCCGCGTTTCGGCGCCGATTTCTCGGCCGTGCGCGTGCACACCGGCGACCCGGCCGCGCGCGCCAGCCGGCGCCTCAACGCGGCCGCCTTCACGGTCGGGCACGAGGTGTTCTTCGGCCGCGGGCGCTTTGCACCCGGCAGCGTCGAAGGACGCAGTCTGATCGCGCACGAGCTGACGCACACCATCCAGCAAGGCGGCAGCGCGCAGCCCGACACCGCGCACCGCAGCGTCGACACCACCGTGCGCGAGCGCAGCGCGCCGCAGGTGCAGCGGCTGGGCCTGCAGGACGCACTCGACTACTTCGCGGGCAAGGCCGACAGCATTCCCGGCTTCAGCATGTTCGCGCTCGTGCTGGGCATGAACCCGATCAATGGGCGCGCGGTGGACCGCAGCCCGGTCAACATGTTCCGCGCGCTGGTGCGCTTCGTGCCCGGCGGCGACCTGATCGTGAAGGCGCTCGACACCTACAACGTGTTCGACAAGATCGCCAACTGGTTCTCGCAGCAGGTCGACAGCCTGGGCATGGTGGGCTCCACCTTCAAGCAGGCGGTGTACGACTACGCCGACTCGCTCGGGCCGGGCGCCCTGCTCGATCTGGGCGGCGCGTGGGACCGCGCCGTGAGCATCTTCACGACGCCCTGGGAACAGGTCAAGAGTTTCGTGGCCGGCCTGGCGAGGACATCCTGACCCTCATCAAGGACGCCGTGCTCGTGCCGCTGGGCAAGCTGGCCGAGGGCACGCGGGCCTATCCGCTGCTGAAGGCCGTGCTCGGCAAAGACCCGGTGACCGGGGATGAATCCCCGGGCGATCCTCAGGCGCTCATCGGCGGGCTGATGACACTGGCGGGCCAGGAAGAGGTCTGGGGCCGGGTGCAGTCGACCGGCGCCATCGGCCGCGTGATCGCATGGTTCAACGATGCGAAGAAGGCGCTGGTGAACTTCGTCAAGCAGGTTCCGGCGCTGGCGATGGCGGCCTTCAAGTCGCTGGAGCTGATGGACATCGTGATGCTGACGCGCGGGCTCGCGAAGGTCGGCGCGGTGTTCGGCAACTTCGTCGGCAGCTTCACCAGTTGGGCCATCGACGCCGCGCTGAAGCTGGCCGAGATCGTCTTCGAGGTGGTGAGCCCCGGCGCCTGGGGCACGGTGCAGAAGACCGGCAGCGCGCTCAAGAACATCATCAAGAACCCGCTGCCCTTCGTCAGCAACCTGGGCAAGGCGGCCAAGCTGGGCTTCCAGAACTTCTCGGGCAACTTCCTCACGCACCTGAAGAACGGCCTGATCTCGTGGCTGACCGGCTCGCTCTCGGGTGTCTACATTCCCACGGCGCTGTCGCTGCCCGAGATCGTGAAGTTCGCGTTCTCGGTGCTGGGCCTCAGCTGGGGCAACCTGCGCGGCAAGCTGGTCAAGGCCATCGGCGAGACCGCGGTGGTCGCGCTGGAAAAAGGCTTCAGCCTCGTCAAGACGCTGGTGACCAAAGGGCCGGCCGCAGCCTGGGAGCAGGTGAGGGCCGAACTCGCCGCGCTCAAGGACCAGGTGATCGAAGGCATCAAGGGCATGATCATCGAGGCGGTGGTGACCAAGGCGATCCCGAAGCTGGTCGCGATGTTTATCCCCGGCGCGGGCTTCATCTCGGCCATCGTGTCGATCTACGACATGGTGATGGTCTTCGTGAACAAGATCTCCGAGATCGCCGCCGTGGTCAGCGCCTTCGTGGACTCCATCTCGGCGATTGCGGGCGGCGCCTTCGTGGACTCCATCTCGGCGATTGCGGGCGGCGCCATCGGTGCCGCGGCTGGCAAGGTGGAATCGGTGCTCGCCGGGGCGCTGTCGCTCGCGATCAACTTCCTTACGGGCTTCGCGGGCCTGGGCAAGATTGCCACCAAGATCAACGGCATCCTGCAGAAGATCCGCGCGCCGATCGACAAGGCGCTGGATTCGATGGTCGCGTGGATCCGCAAGATGGCCAAGAAATTCCTCGACGCGCTGATGGGCAAGGACGCCTCGCCCGAGGAGAAGCAGAAGCGGCTGGACCAGGCCTCCGCCGCGGCCCTGTCCGCCGTGTCGAAGTACTCGGGCAAGTCGGTGGGTGCGGCGCTGCTCAAGCCGCTGCTGTTCGTCATCAAGGTGCGCTACCGGCTGACCTCACTGGAGCCGGTGCAGCAGGGCGATACCTGGGCCATCCGGGCCGAGATCAATCCGGTCAAGATCGTGAAGACCAGCGTGAAGGCGGGCAAGGCGACGGCGAAGATGACGATCACCTACGAGCCGCACTGGCCGCTCGACGAGTTCCGCTCCAAGGCCCACGCCATGAAGCGCGCGGCCGAGAAGCAGCCGGTCAGCAAGGTCCGGCTGCTTCCGATGGAAGAAGGATCGACGACCAAGCGACAGTCCACCGACCCCCTGCGCGAGGGCGGCCAGGACCGATTCAGGAGCGAGATCAAGGCCTTCATCAACACCCGCGTCGACGAAGCCGTGCGCGATGACGCGCACCGCCTGATGGCCAAGCTGCAGGCAGACCATCAACAGGCGCTGCAGGTGTCGGGCGACGATTCGCCGGCGAACATGGCGATGGTGGAGAGCCGCATGAACTCGCAATTCGGCGCCATGATCAAGGGCCAACTGCTGGCCCTGACAGACCCGGAGACCGTCATCGACCAGGTTGTTGTCCAGACGGGTGCCGCCAAGCGGGGCCCCCACGAGGCCTCGGGCAAAGGGCGCGCACTCCTGAACCTGCTCCTGCCCTTTGCCAAGCCTGACATGACGGCCAAGGTCCAGAGCTGGTTCAAGCTCAAGTAGCCCCTATGCTCTCCTCCATCGAAAGCATCCCATGAACACCACCGAATTCGAAGCGGACGTTGCCGAGTCCCGCCAGCTCGCGCAGCAGCACATGCAGGACGCCAGGGACAAGCACGGCCTCGGCACCTTCAAGCGCTACGACATCGACCTGCCGACGGCGAGCATCCGCTTCCTCGACGAGCACAAGGTCGAGCGGGTGCGTGCGGACATCCAGGTGGCGGGCAACTGGTCGACGGAAAGCCAATCGTGGATGTGGCCGTGGGACAACCCCTCGCTGCCGCCTGCCGTGCATTCGCGCATGAAACTGGTTCAGGCCTTCGGCGCCAAGGAGGGCCTGACCTTTCTTCAAATGCCGATCCAGCCCTGCGATGAAGGAATGGCCTGGTCGCTGGCGGCCGTCTCTGCCCGGTTGATCGACGCCGAATGCGTCTATCGCGCGCCGGGCGCCAAGAGCGATCTTTTCCTGCTGCTGTTCAAGCTGGAAACTCGATCTGGATCTTGACGTCGCTCGCGCGCCCCGCCGCCGCTTCCTCGAAGGCCTGGATGCCGTCCTCGAACGCAAAGGTGCGCGAAATGAACGGCTTCACGTTCACCTGCCCTGAAGCAATCAGCGCGAGCGCGCGCGGAAAGATGTTGGCGTAGCGGAACACCGACTCGATGCGCACCTCCTTCGCCTGGATCGCGACGATGTCGAACGCGACCTTGGCCGGCGGAATGCCCACCAGCACCAAGCAGCCGCCGGGGCACAGCAGGTCGAAGATGCCGTCGAAGGCGCGCGTGCTGCCGCTGGCCACGAAGACCACGTTCGCGCCCCAGCCGTCGGTCAGTGTCTTCACGGTTTCGGCGAGGTGGGCATCGCGCACATTCACTGTCGTCACCGCCGGGTTGTCGGCGAACAGGGCCAGCTTCTCGGGCACGAGGTCCGCGAGGATCACGCGGGCTGCGCCACCTGCGAGCGCCGCCAGCGCAGTCATCGCGCCGATGGGGCCGGCGCCGATGACCACCGCCACGTCGCCGGGCTTCAGCGCCGCCTTCTTCGCGGCCTGCAGGCCGATGGCCAGCGGCTCGACGATCGCGCCTTCGCCGAAGCTCACGTTGTCGGGCATGCGGAAGGTGAAGGCGGCCGGGTGCACCACGAATGGCGTCAGGCAGCCGTGGATCGGTGGCGTGGCCCAGAAGCGCACGGCGGGGTCGAGGTTGTAGATGCCTTCACGCGTCGCGCGCGAATCCATTTCGGGAATGCCGGGCTCCATGCACACGCGGTCGCCGGGCTTCAGGTGCGTGACCTCCGTGCCCACCTCGGCCACCACGCCGGAGGCTTCGTGGCCAAGGATCATCGGCTGATCCACCACGTAAGGGCCGATGCCGCCGTGCTGGTAGTAGTGGACGTCGCTGCCGCAGACGCCCACGGTGTGCATGCGGATCTTCACGTCGCGCGGCCCCATGTGCAGGGGAAGCTCGACGTCGCGCAGCGTGAGTTCGCGTGCCTTCTCCAGGACAAGTGCTTTCATTTCCATCATTCGCTCAAGGGTGTGGTGATTGGCCGGCTGACAAACGGCAGCAGCGAGAGGGATGAAGCGTATGCAGCCGGCGCCCGACGCTGCGTACACGCTCACCGGGGGACTGGTATTTCCATGACCAGCGGGCTTGGGGTTTTGCCGGGGGTCAACAGGTATCAGGTGTCGGTAACCCCTTCGTATCGATAGCAACGCGAAGGTTTGCAGGTCGCATAAGCACATGAAGAAATAGCGCAAGACCGACTACTTCCCCCGTATCGACGCCCCTCTCAATCCCCGCTGTAATGCACGCGGCCAATGACCGACGTCACAAGCGTCGGTTGGGCCGGTATGTGTCTATCCCTTACATAACCTTTTGTGGAATGCCTATGAAAACCAGACTCAAAGTTCTCGCCATCGCAGTGCTGACGTTGGCAGGGCATGGCGCCTTTGCCGCCGACGCAGACAACAAGCAGGCGGCGATCGCTCGCGCACTGAACCTGATCCAGAGCAACCCGTCGAGCTTCAGCGTGGCACCGCCCGCCGCCGCCCCTTCGGCGCGTTCGCTGGACCGCAATGCGCTCGGCAAGACGGCACCGGCCGCGGCGGAGGGCGACCAGTTCAAGGCGCGCGACGTGATCGTGGACAAGGACGGCACCGAGCATGTGCGCTTCGACCGCTTTCACGACGGCCTGCGCGTGATCGGCGGGGACGTGGTCGTGCATTCGAACCAGGGTCGTTTGATTCAACCCAACCTGACGCAGCAGCGCACCATCCAGTTGTCCGAAACGCTGGGCAAGGTCGGCGGGCGCACCGCGATCCGGAACGCCCCCAACATTGGCGCCGAACGCGCGAAGCGCATCGCCGCAGAGAGTTTCGCCAGCGCGGTGATTCGGTACGACGCGCCCGAGCTCGTCGTCTTCGCCCGCGATGAAACACCGGTGCTCGCCTACGAGGTGCGCGTCTACGGCAGGGCCACCGCGGCGCACGGAAGCGCCGTCGTCTACTACGTCAACGCCCACGATGGCAAGCTCCTGGACGCAGAGGATCTGGTGCATACCGCAGCCGCGACGGGCGCGGGAAAATCGCTGTACT
Source organism: Variovorax sp. YR752 (assembly GCA_945860785.1). Taxonomy (GTDB): domain Bacteria; phylum Pseudomonadota; class Gammaproteobacteria; order Burkholderiales; family Burkholderiaceae_C; genus Variovorax. Next base: position 22,227 of record CAMATD010000047.1, read on the forward strand.
ACGGCGACCTCCAGATCACCACCGACCAGACCGGCAACAACGCCTATCGCATGGTCGACCCGACGCGCGGCGGCGGCGAAGTGATCGACGGTCGCGACGCGCTGTACTCCGATCTGCCGGACTCGCCGGATCTGGTCCCGTTCACCAGCCCCGACAACAAGTGGGGCAACGGCGCCGTCACGGATCGAAAGACCGTCGCCGTCGACATCAACTACGGCCTGGCCAAGACCTGGGACTATTACAAGGATACGCATGGCCGCAACGGCATCTTCAATGACGGCCAGGGCGTGCAAAGCTACGCGCACGTGCTGTTCACCAACCCGGACGGCAGCATCACGGGCGCGAATGCCGCATGGATCGGCGCGTACCGCATGATGGTCTACGGCGACGGGCAGGCGGGCACCTCCCTGCCGAGGCCGGTGGTGTCCATCGATGTCGCTGGGCACGAGATAAGCCACGGCGTGAACCAGGCCACCGCGAACCTGGCCTACGCGCGCGACGCGGGCGGCCTGAACGAAGCGAATTCCGACATCTTCGGCACCCTCGTCAAGTTCTATGCGAACAACGCGAACGATCCGGGCAACTACGTCATCGGCGCCAGGATCCTGGCCGGTGGCCTGCGCAAGATGTACAAGCAGGACCTCGACGGGCGCTCGTACGTCTGCTACCCGCAGGGCGGCTTCAAGAGCACGATCGTGAATCCCAGGCACGACCCGCACCTCACCTCCGGCGTCGGCAATCGCTTCTTCTACCTGCTGGCCGAAGGCTCGATGGTGCCCACGACCGACAGCAGGCTGACGAAGAACGACCTGGTGTGCAATGGGGACACGACCCTGGCGGGCATCGGGCGCGACAAGGCCGGCAAGATCTGGTATCGCACGCTGACGCTGGACATGAACTCCGGCTCGACCTACCCGAATGCCCGCATCGCCACGATCAGGGCCGCGACGGACCTGTACGGCGCCAATTCGGTCGAGAGGGCCGCAGTCGCCCGCGCCTGGAGTGCTGTTTCGGTGAAGTGATTCGGCGGGGAGAAACGTCGGGGAGAAAAGGCGACACTAGAGGCCATACACCCTGACCTTTCTCCCCGGAGCCCACCTTGTCATCCAGCAAAGTCTCTCGCATTGCACTCTCGGCCTCGGCCGCTGCCATTGGCGGCATCGCTGCGTACTGGACCCTCCTTGCGACACGCCAGGGGCACATCCTGTTCAACGCCCGAAAGCATCCCGTCATCCACCTGTCCGAAGACTTCTCCACGTACTCCCACACGGTGCCGGGCGGGATGGTCCGCGGGTATGTCTATCACCCCCAGGGCGAGGACGCGGTGCAGGACCTGTTCATCTATTTCGCAGGCCGAAGCGAGGACGTCCGCGCCACGGCACAGGCGCTGCACTGGCTTCCGGAAGGCTTCGGATTCGCAGCGATCAACTACCGGGGGGTGGCCGACTCGCAGGGGAATCCCTCCGAGGTGGCCTCCGTGGAAGATGCGGGCCAGTTTGCCAAGCACTTGCGCCGGGCCTTTCCGAGCGCACGCCTGCACGTCGTCGGCCGCAGCCTGGGGACGGGTGTGACCGTTCAGCTGGTGGCGCGACAGGACTTCGCGAGCCTGCAGCTGGTCACGCCCTACGACTCGATGCTGGAGGTGGCCAAGAAGCGCTTTCCGCTCGTTCCGCTGTCCCTGTTGCTGCGGCACCAGTTCAACTCCCTGGAGCACTGCAGCGAGGTTACCGCGAAAACCCAGGTCCTGCTGGCCGAGCACGACGATGTCGTGCTGCCGGAGCGCTCGCAGAAGCTGATCGCGGTCTGGCCGACACCCGTCAGCGTGCAGACCGTTCCCGGTTCCGACCACCACAACATCATGGGCCTCGAAGCGACCTGGCTCCATCTCGTCGACTTCGCGCTGACGGCCATCCTGCCTGAGTCGAAGGTGGCCTAGTTCAATCCGGCGTCTTCAACGACTCCCACGCCGTCAGCAGCGCAACCTGCTTGCGCAGCCAGCTCGTCGGAATCGCCTGCGTGCCCCACACGGAAATGCGGCCCGCGTACTCGCCCATGAGCCAGAACTGCCGCACGGGCAGAAAGGCGGCGATGGCATTGAAGTCTGCCGAGTCGATCTGCCGCACGCCGCGGTAGCCGGAGAGGTAGCGGTGCCAGCGCTCGGACGCCGCGGCATCGAGTTCGCCGCCAAGCGTGCGCGGCAGGATCGCCCCGAGGTAGACGCAGAGCTCATAGGCCAGCCAGCCCGGGCCGCAGTCGTCGAAATCGAAGAACGATGCGATGCGCGTTCCGTCGGGTCCGTCGGTCATGAAGTTGTTGCTGCCGTGGCAGTCCCCGTGGCAGGCCACGCGGGTCAGCGCCGGCATCGCGGCGATGCGGGCTTCCAGCCGCTCTGCACTGGCCGTGAAGTCGGTGCGCAAGGCATCGTCCATCGTCGGTGCCGTGCACAAGCGCTTCAGCGACTCACCCAGCAGTTGAGGCAGCTCCAGCACGTAGCGGCTGGGAGGGCCCCGGTAGTCCTTGGCGGCCTCGTGCAGCAGCGCCAGGCCGCGGCCGGGGGCCTCGATGTCGGGCAGTGAGTCCCCGGGCGGATCGCCATCCAGATGCTCGAACACCATCAGCGTGCGTTCGCCCTCGGGCAGGTCCATCGTGATGGCAAAGGCACCGTCGCGTGCCGGCAGCGAGGCGGCCACGGCCCCACCGGCGGCCTTCAGGTGCGCGAGCAGCGCCGCCTCGTAGTGCGTGTTGGGCCCGCCGCGCGGACGCTCGGCGCTCAGGCGCGCAACGGCCCGCCGCCCATCGGCGAAGCGCAGCCCGTAGACATGGTTGAAGCCGCGCCTCATCAGCACGCAGTCCAGGATCTCCCCGAGTGCGTAGCCCTGTGTCACGGCCTGTGCGATGGCATTGCCGGTGGGCGTGGTCTGGGCGATGGTGGTGGAGTCTGGCTGGATCAACGGGTGCCCTTTGGAATTGGCGAAGCCGGTGATGCTGCCTGCATGGGCTGCGGCCGGGTCTGCGGACGCTCGCGCGCGCGACCGCGCGTGGTTCCGCTCTACGCTGAAGTGCCCTGCGACGCCGGCTTCCGCCCGAGGCGTCGAGACAGGCGCGCGCCGGCGTCAAAGCCCCGGCAAACCCCGGTTGCGATCACCCCGGTGACGGTAAGCATCGCCGCAGTGTGAACGCCGACGGCCGCGAGCGCCAGCATCAGCGAGCCCGATGCGCCGAGCTCCCGACTCGGCGCGTCGCCCATGCACAGCGGGATCAGCGCCGGCACCAGCATCAATCCGGCGCCGTGCGCGGTGGACATCATGAAGGACCAGAGCGCCAGCCCGGCATGCCCTGCCGGCGCGCGCGCCGCCTTGGGCGTGCGGCCCCACAGGTGAACCATCGCCACGACGACAAACAGCGCGCCCGCCAGGACCTGCAGCACCGTGCGATCCATCGACAGGCCGAATGCCACTGCGGCGGCCACCAGCCCGACCGACGCGGCGTGCCCGACCGCGATCGGCACCAAAGCCCGCAACGCCTGCGCCCGATCGCGCGAACGCACACCCCAGGCGGCGGCCCACATCCAGCCGGTGGCAGGATTCAGCCCGTGAAGGGCGTCGACCCCTGCAACCGCCAGCCATGGCCAAAGGTTTGCCATGATGTGCTCACGCGCTCAGACCGCTCGACTCGACGCTTCAGGCCTGCGTGTGGCAGCACGAACCGGCCGCTGCCTCTGGCTTCGCGGCCGGCGCCGGCTCGTAGCGGTCATGGTGGCGCACCCAGTCCATGGCGTAGACCGGGTTGTGCTCGTCGCGGCCCTTGGGCAGGAGGTCGAGCATGTTGTACGTGCCCATCATCACCTCCACACCACGCCCGAAGGTCGAGTAGGTGTGGAAGACCTCGCCCGCGTCGTTCTTGTAGAACACGCTGACACCGGGTGCCTCCTCCGCCGGGAAGGGCTGCACGCTGTAGTTGTAGTAGACCTCGCCCTTGCCCTCGGCCCACTCTTGCGACTTGAAGCTGACGCCGAAGTCGTAGTTGAAGTCGCTGTCGTGCGCGGACACCCATTTGAACTGCCAACCCATGCGCTGGCGAAAGCGCTCGATCTCGGCCAACGATGCGCGCGAAACGACGAGCACCGTGACGTCGCGATGCGCCAGGTGCACGTTCATGCCTTCGATGTGGTCGGCCATGAAGGAGCAGCTCGGGCACCCCTGCTCCCAGTCGGGGCCGAACATGAAGTGCTGCACCAGCAGCTGGCGGCGGCCTTCGAACAGGTCGGCGAGCGCGCGCCGGCCCTCGGGAGCTTCAAAGGTGTAGTTCTTGTCGACGCGCGTCCACGGCAGCGCGCGGCGCTCGCGGGCAATCTGGTCGCGCAGGTGCGTCAGTTCCTTTTCGCGCGCCAGCAACGCCTTGCGCCGGGCCACCCATTGGTCTTTCGGCACGACGGGATGGTTCACTGTGTTCGTTTCGATGGCTGCGGTGTTCATGATGTGCTCCTTGGCTCGATGCTCAGTGCCGGGCGGCCTTCGGGCGACGCACGGCGCTGACCTTGCCGCTCTCTCCGCTGCCGCAATAGAAGAGGTCCGCCCCGTCGGACTCGAGCCCGCTGATGCTGGTGCCGCGCGGCATTTCCAGCCGCTCGAGCACGGCACCGCTCTCGGGGTTGATGCGGCGCAGTTCGCTCTCGTCGTTTTCCCAGGTGCCGTGCCACAGCTCGCCGTCGACCCAGGTCACGCCGGTGACGAAGCGGTTGGACTCGATGGTGCGCAGGACCGCGCCGGTCGCCGGATCGATCTGGTGGATCTTGCGGTCGCGGTACTGCCCGACCCACAGGCTGCCCTCGGCCCAGGTGAGCCCTGAGTCGCCACCATGGCCGGGCGCCGGGATCGACGCCACCACGTCGCCGGTGACGGGATCGATCTTGTCGATGCGCGTCTCGGCGATCTGATAGAGGTACTTGCCATCGAAGGCGGTGCCGGCGTCGCTGGCACGGTCCAACGTGCGCGTGGGCTCGCCGCTCTGGGGGTCGAAGGCGATCAGCCGGGCGCCGGTGGCTGCCCAGACGCGCTGGCCATCGTGGGTCACGCCGGCCACCTTGTCGACGCCGGCGAAGGGGCCGTACTCGCGCACGATCTCGGCTGCACGCGGGGTGGCCTGGGGGCTGTCTTCTTTCTTGCTGCTGGTCTTGCTGGTCATTGTTGGCTCCTGGTGGGTGCGCCTCGGATCGGCGCCTTGGAGACAACTCTATTCAATCGGGAGCGCAGAGGGGAGTAACAAGATCGTCGTGAATCCCGTGAGCGGCGGCGACAGCCAGCGCTGCGCCCGCGCCCGTCCGATGGCCTCGAGTTCGGCGAGCGCGCGCTGCACGGTGCGCTGGCTGGCCCCCAGGGCCAGCGCCAGGGCCGAGGTCGACCAGGCCGCGCCGTCGGAGCGCAGCGCCACCAGCGAGCCCTGATCGCCGTCGATGGGCGGCGCCAGCACGACGACGGCGCGTTCGCCGCGCGGCCGGAGGGCGAAGCCGCGCGCGGTGGCCTCGATGCTTGCCTGCGCGGTGACGAGCGCGCGCAGACGGCCGATCTCGACCCGCAGGCGCGCACGATGCGTCTCGTCGGGGTGCCGGGTGCGGAACGCGTGC
>CAMATD010000048.1 GCA_945860785.1 Variovorax sp. YR752
GAGGCTCAGACCAAGCACTGCTCCAGGCCTTGTTCCAGGATCTCGCGCGGCAGCTCGAGGCCGATGAACACCATGCGGCTCTGGCGCGCTTCGTCCTTGCCCCACTCCGGGCCCAGGTCGCTGCCCATCAGCTGGTGCACGCCCTGGAAGATCACCTTGCGCTCGGTGCCCTTCATGTTCAGCACGCCCTTGTAGCACAGCATGCGCGGGCCGTAGATGTTGACGATCGCGCCAGGAAGTCTTCGAGCTTGGCCGGGTCGAAGGCGCGGTCGGCCTTGTAGACGAAGCTCTTCACGTCGTCATCGTGGTGGTGATGGTGGCCGTGCCCCTCGTCCTTGTGCGATGGATGGTCGCAATGCTCGCCATGCGCGTGGTCATGGTCGTGGTGGTCGTGCGCCTCTTCTTCCTTGAGGAAGTCGGGGTCGATGTCGAGCTTGGCGTTCAGGTTGAAGCCGCGCAGGTCGAAGATGTCCTTCAGCGGCACGTCGCCGAAATGCGCCTTCTGCTGCGGCGCGCGCGGGTTCATGTGCTTCAGGCGATGGATCAGCGCATCGGTCTCTTCGGCCGACACCAGCTCGCTCTTGCTGATGAAGATCTGGTCGGCAAAGCCCACCTGGCGGCGCGCTTCCTGGCGGTCGTTGAGCTGCTGCGGCGCATGCTTGGCATCCACCAGCGTCAGGATCGAGTCGAGCAGATAGCTCTCGGCGATCTCGTCGTCCATGAAGAAGGTCTGCGCCACCGGGCCGGGGTCGGCCAGGCCCGTGGTCTCGATCACCACGCGGTCGAAGTCCAGCAGGCCCTGGCGCTTCTTGGCGGCCAGCAGCTGCAGCGCCTCGCTCAGGTCTTCGCGGATGGTGCAGCAGACGCAGCCGTTGCTCATCTGGATGATCTGCTCCTTCGATTCGGTCACGAGGATGTCGCTGTCGATGTTCTCTTCACCGAACTCGTTCTCGATGACCGCGATTTTCTGGCCATGGGCCTCGGTCAGGATGCGCTTGAGCAGCGTGGTTTTGCCCGAGCCGAGAAAGCCGGTCAGGATGGTCGCGGGAATGAGGGCCATGGGGAGTGCTCCGGAAACGGAAAACAGGAAATGGGGGGAGAAAACGGGGATTGGCCGGCAGTTTAGCCAATGCCACTGAGTTGCGTTGGCGAAGGGGTCAAGCGGGCTTCCTGACGACCACCAGGCCCTTCAGGTACTCCCCTTCCGGGAATTCGATGGTCATCGGGTGGTCCGGCGCCGCGCCCAGGCGCTCGCTGATGTAGCCGTCCACGTTCGCATCCAGCCCGGCCGAGGCCACGATCTTGTGGAACAGATCGGCACTGATGCCGCCCGAACACGAAAAAGTCAGCAGCACCCCGCCCGGCTCCAGGATCTTGAGCGCAAGGCGGTTGATGTCCTTGTAGGCGCGCGCGGCGCGCTCGGCATGCGCCACCGTGGGCGCGAACTTGGGCGGGTCGAGCACGATCGCGTCGAAGGTGCGACCCTGGTCGACGAACTCGCGCAGCACGTTGTTGACGTTGGCGTCGAGAAACTCCGTCTTCACACCCGAGCCCTCGCCGCCGAAGCCGTTGAGTGCGATGTTGGCGCGCGCGAAGTTCAACGCCGGTTGCGACGAATCGACCGACACCAGTTCGGCGCCTTCCAGCGCACCTGCTGCCTCGAGCCCCGCCAGCGCCGCGACGGTGAAGCCGCCCGTGTAGCAGAAACAGTTGAGAACGCGCCGGAAGCGCCGGTGCTTCGCCAGCTCGGCAAAGCGCTGGCGGCTGTCGCGCTGGTCGAGGTAGAAGCCCGTCTTGTGGCCGGTCGCGATATCGAGCGAGAGCTTCCAGTCGTGCTCGCGGATCGTGATCTCGGTGGCGCCTTCCCCGCGCAGCCAGCCAGTCACAGGCTTCAGGCCCTCGCGCTCGCGGCCGCTGGCATCGGAGCGCTCATACAGCTTGGTCAGGCCCGTGGCCTTGAGCAGCGCATCGGCCAGCACGTCTTTCCAGCGCTCGACACCGGTCGAGAGAAACTGCGCCACCAGCGTGTCGCCGTAGCGGTCGACGATCAGGCCCGGCAGGCCGTCGGCCTCGCCGTGTATCACCCGCACACCGTCGCTCTGCAGATCGAACAGCCCCCGTGCGCTCACGGCGCGGGCGCACACCGCCGCAAGGAACGCAGCGTCGATGCGCTGCGTTTCCACGAAGCTCCAGGCCCGCGCGCGGATCTTCGACTCGGCGCTGAACGCGGCCCAGGCCAGAAAGGCGCCGTCGTGGGATTCCACGCGCACCGTCTCGCCGGAATCGGCGCCGCCGCGCGCAATGGCGGATTCGAAGACCCAGGGGTGGCGGCGCAGGAGCGAGCGCTCCTTGCCGGGTTTGAGGCGAAGGGTTTTCATTTGTCTTTGGTGTTGCGGGTCTTGGCGCGCGCGGCTTCGGGGCGCGCCTGCGCGCGCGGATGCGCCGCGTCATAGGCCTTGGCCAGATGCTGGAAGTCCAGCCGTGTGTAGACCTGCGTGGTCGCGATGTTGGCATGGCCCAGCAGCTCCTGCACCGCACGCAGGTCGCTGCTCGACTGCAGCACATGGCTCGCGAAGGAATGGCGCAGCATGTGCGGATGCACCGGCGCCACGAGGCCGGCCTTCTGGCTGCGCTCGCGCAGCAGCTTCCACACCGCGTGCGACGACATTCGCGCGCCCTTGACGCTGACGAACAGCGCGGGCGCCGGGCGATCGCCGCGCACCTCGAGCCAGTCGCGCAGCGCCTCGCCCGCCTTGCCGCCCACCGGCACGATGCGGCGCTTGCTGCCCTTGCCGAGCACGTTGGCCTCCATCGCGTCGAGATCGACCCAGCCCAGCGCCGTGTTGCTCGCCTGCGCATCGAGCCCCGTGAGCTCGCTCACGCGCAGACCACAGCCATAGAGCATTTCGACGATGGCGCGGTCGCGCGCCTCGATCCATGGGTCGGCCTCCTCGTCGTGCAGCTCGGCGAGCCGCACCGCGTCGTCCACGCCCAGCGCCTTCGGCAGCGGCCGGCCGGCCTTGGGTGCGTGCACGTCCTGCACCGGGTTGAAGCCGATCAGCCCCTCGTTGCCGAGCCAGCGGTAGAAACTGCGCCAGCACGAAAGCCCCAGCGCAATGCCGCGCGGCTCGCGCCCGGCGCTGTGCAGCTTCGCCATCCAGCGGCGAATGTGGGCGGTCTGCACGCGGTCGAGCGGCAGACCGGCCTCGGCCGCGTTCTCCCTCAGCGCCTGCAGGTGAAAGGCATAGAGATCGACCGTGCGCGCCGCGAGCCGGCGCTCGACGCGCACATGCTCCAGGTACTTTGCGATCCAGTCCGGGGGAGTGGATGCAGCCGGCTCAGAAGAGGTAGCCATGACCGGCATTGTTGATGATGGCTGCCGGCTCGCGCGATGCGCCCTTGAACAGCATGCCCCAACGCCGCCAGCAGGAGGTGGGTGCGGCCGCGTACTGCACGTCGAAAACCTGGTCGAAGCCGCTCATGCGCACCAGGCGCTCGGTGCGCCACAGGTGGAACGGCTCCGACACGATGATCACGCTGCGCACCCCGGCCGCCAACAGCAGCGGACGCGACAGCGAAAGATTCAGCCGCGTGGACGTGGACGCCGGCTCCATCTGCATCGGCCCGGCATAGCCCACGGCCTGCGCGTGCTGCTGCATCACCTCGGCTTCGATGCGCCCGTCTTCCGAGTCGACACCGCCCGTGAACACGAGCTGCTTCACGCGGCCCGCCTGAGCCAGCGCGATGGCCGTGTCGACACGCCCCGTGAGGCAGGGATTCGGCTTGCCGTCGAGGTACGCGCGGCTGCCCAGGATCAGCGCGGCATCGGCCGGCCGCTGCGGCGGGTTGTCCAGCAGCTCGTCGGCGCGCTGCCAGATGACGGCCGCGATGGCCGCATAGGCCAGCACCACGACCAGCACCCCGCCACAAAGCGCGACCTGCCAGGGCCGCCGCAGCCAGCGCGGGCGGCTCAAGGACGCAGCCGAGAAAGTCCGCCCGAGGCCAGCTCGGCGATGCGCTCGAGAAAGTCGGTGCCCATCTCGGCGTTGAAGCGCTGCGCGTCGGGCGACGCCAGCACCAGCAGGCCGAAGGCCGGCGATTCGGCGTCCGCACGCAGCGGAATCAGCGCGATCGACAGCGCGGCCTGCGGCTCCGGCAGCCAGTTGGCTGCCTCGAAGCCCGAGTTGAGCCCGCAGTAAGGCGAGGTCAGCGAGGTGGCCAGCGCCTTCACGTCGTCGCTCACCCACTGGGCATAGGCTTCATTGAGGTATTCGCTGCCGCAGTCCCACACCTTGATGGCCGTCTGCGGCACCAGGAACAGCGACTGCAGGTCGACCGCGATGCGGTACGGCAGGCTGCGCGGGTCGCGCGTGGTCAGCAGGCCGCTGGTCCAGCGCTGCAGGCGGTCGGCGATGACCACGTTTTCGGTGCCGTGGCGCACCATGTCCATCAGGCGATGCTCCAGCGCCTTGATCTTCTCGCGCAGCATCTCGGCCTGGCGCTCCTGCAGGCTCACGGTCCGGTCGCCGTGCGGGCTGGTGAGCTGCACCTGCGCCAGCAACTGGGCATGGCGCTCGAAGAAGTCGGGCGTGTTCGCCAGGTAGTTGGCGATGTCGTCTTCGGTGATCGGGTTCATGGCGTCGTTGTTGTGAGTGGTGGGGTTGGTCATGGCAGCTCCGGGACTTCGATGTCGCCTTCGAACACCGTGGTGGCCGGCCCCGTCATGAGCACCGGCTGGCCATCGCCGCGCCATTCGATCGTGAGGATGCCGCCGTGCGTCTGCACATCGACCCGGCGATCGAGCAGCCCGAGCCGGATGCCCGCCACCACCGCCGCGCAGGCGCCCGTGCCGCAGGCCAGCGTTTCGCCGGCGCCGCGCTCGAACACCCGCAGCTTGATGTGCGTGCGGTCTACCACCTGCATGAAGCCCGCGTTCACCCGCTGCGGAAAGCGCGGATGGTGCTCGATCTGCGGGTCCTGCTCGGCCACCGGGGCGGTGTCGACGTTGTCGACCACCTGCACCGCGTGCGGGTTGCCCATCGACAGCACCGCTACCGCAACAATAGCGGTGCCGGCGCGTGTGCCCATGGCGAGGTGCCACTTCTGCCATGAGCCGTCGGGCTGCGGGTCGAGCCCGGCCGTGTCGAAAGGCACGCGCTCGGTCTCGAAGACCGGCGCACCCATGTCGACCGTCACGCGGCCGTCGGCGCCCATGCGCGGCTCGATGATGCCGGCCAGCGTCTGCACGCGCACTTCGGTCTTGTCGGTCAGCTTGTGTTCGCTGACGAAGCGCATGAAGCAGCGCGCGCCGTTGCCGCACTGCTCCACCTCGCCGCCGTCGGCGTTGTGGATCACGTATTGAAAGTCGATGCCTTCCGCGGGCGAGGGCCGCACCGTGAGGATCTGGTCGGCGCCGACGCCGAAGTGGCGGTCGGCCAGAAAGCGGTATTGCGCGGCGCTGAGGCCCAGCGTGCCGCGCGTTTCGTCCAGCACGACGAAATCGTTGCCGGCTCCCTGCATCTTGGTAAAGCGGATTCGCATCGGGCGATTATCCGCCGCTGGCCTGACGGAGCTTGTCCAGGGCCCTGTCGAGAAAGGCCAACCGGTCCTGTCCCCAGAAACGCTCGCCGTTCAGGATGAAGGTCGGCGCGCCGAACACGCCCGCCTCCACGGCCTCCGCGCTGTTGGCGCGGTAGACCGCCAGCGTCTCGGCCGGCCTGCTCCAGCGCCTGCAGCGAGGCGCCGTCGTAGCCGTTCTCGTCGGCGACCGCGATGCGCACCGCAGCTTGCGAGGTGTCGCGCTCCTCGGCCCACAGTGCGCGCAGCAGCGCGTGTGAGAGCGGCTGCGCGTCGAGCCCCTTCAGCTGCGCGGCGATGACCATCCAGCCGGGGTATTTGTTCCAGTTGGGGTCGCTGGCCGCGCCCTTGGGGTAGTGCGCGGGCTCCAGGTTCATAGGCATGCCGAGGTATTCGCTCCAGCGCGCCAGCTCCAGCGCGTGGTACGTGCGGCGCGGCTCGGGCCGCGTCTTGAGCGGAATGCCGCCGGTCTGCGGCACCACGGCCTGGAAGTCGTAGGGCTTGAGCGTGAGCCGCACATGGTGGCGGCGCACGATGTCTTGAAGTGCGGGCCGCCGAGGTAGGCCCAGGGGGAAGAGAGGCTGTAGAAGCAGTCGAGGGCAATCATGTGGGGATTATCTTCAGTGCGTGCCTACAGCCGCGGCGCCACTCACCCTTCTCCCCTCGGGGTTTGCGCAGGCGTGCCGCGCCCCTGGAAGCAATGAGACATTCAACGCAGGGGACTCACGCGAACAGTCAGCCGCCCCCTGCGCACAGCCTCAAAGCTCCCTGCAATAACAACTGACCGGCGCCCGCACCAACTCCCCCGCCAGCGCATCCCAAGCCCCCGACGCCACCGCGCCCGCGATGTGCGCCTGGTGGTGCCCCCGCGACGCCCACGATTCAACCAGCGTGAAAACGCAGTCGTTGTCGCTGCGCCCGAACAGCTGCACGCCCCGGCACCCATCCGCCGATGGCAGCGAGTGCTTGACCTGGCTCATGAGTTCCGCGAACGCAGACGCGCGCTCGGGCTTGGCTTCGAAAGTGATGATGACGTTGATCGGGTCCATGGAAATTTTTCTTCGCGTTGGCTTGAATGAATGAATGAATGAATGAATGAATGAATGAAAGAGAGCAGGCAGGTTAGCCAGCCCCCTCCCCCACGCCAAGGCACGAAGCTGCGAAGAAATTGACCATGGCTGCGAAGGCGGGCCTCCCCCTCGCCCTTCACCCCGCCTGCACGCGCCGCACGTACTCCGCAGGCGTCGTCTCGAACCTTCTGCGGAACGCGCGGTTGAAATGCGCCGCGCTCTCGAACCCCACCTTTGCGGCCGCATCGCCGGGGCGCAGCCCGGCGCCCAGCATCAGCGTGCGCGCCTCTTCCAGGCGCAGGTCGCGAATGCAGCGCATCGGCGTGACGCCGGCCACCTCGCGAAAGCTGTGCGCGAAGTGCGAAGGGCTCATGTGGACGTGGCCGCGATCTCGGCCACCGACAGCGGCCGGCCCAGATGGCGGCGCATGAAGGCGATGGCCGTCTGTATGCGGGCGCCGGCCTTGGTGACGGCGCCCGCGCTGCGGATGGCGGCCGCGGCCTCGGAGCGCAGCAGCCGCAGCACGATCTCCTCGACCGCCAGCGGCGCGAGCGTGCGGCGATCCACCGGGTCGTCGGCCGCCAGCAGCGGGCGGGCTCGGCCAGCGTGCCGCTTTCCGCCAGCGCGACGACAGACTTGACCAGCACCTCGGGCGGCAGGTCGAGATGAATGGCGAGGTACGGCGCCGCGGCGCTCGCCCCGACGACCGTGCCGAGACACGCGACCTCGGCCCCGAGCACCAGGCACTGCGTGGCGCCGTAGGCCAGCGAGCGGTTGCCACCGAGGTGCGCGGTCTTGCGGCCCTGCAAGACCACCACCACGCCCGGCGTGAGGCGCTGGGTTTTTCGTAGCGGATCGGGTGCGAGAAGCGGTAGCAGCGCAGGCCCGGGTACAGCGCGTCGGTGCGGCCGTCTGCGGGAGTTCGGGCCGCGACCATGTCGCGCAGACGGGTCCAGGCGGTGGGAATCACGGCTTCGCCGGGCTTGTTCTTGTCGGCAACGGGGGGAACTGGCATCGGCTTTGTCGTGGAGAAGAAAGCGGGATTCGCAGGGTAGCCGGTCAGCGCGTGCCCGCTGGCGGGGCGGCCATCACGTCGCCGAGGGCAGGCTGCCTTGCAGCGCCCGGCGTATGTCGCCAGCCGCTGCGTTGACGGCGTCGATGCGCACCACGAGCGCTTCGTTGAGCAGGCGCAGCAAGGCACTCAGTTCGCTGCGGGTGAGGGTGAGCGCTTCGCTGTCGTTCGGGGCGCCGGGTTCGATGAGCTTTTCGAACGCGGTGTAGGCGTGCATCACTTCGTTGAGGCTGTCGGCGTCGTCGCAGGTTTGAAGGACGACGTCGGCGAGATCGGGGGATGTGGGGTCGGCAGGTGTGGAACGGGCGCTAGATGTTTGCGCGGGTGCGGATGCAGATTCAGCCATGTGTGGCCTCCCAGAACTTCGGTTTGCAACAACCGCCGCACCCGCTTCCAAACGGTGGCGGCAGCTCGAACGGGTTGGAAGATCGGGAAGCTCTGACGAGAGGAGAGCCGGCAGGGCTCGCGCCCTCCCGTTCGAGCTGCCAAAATCTGCGAGGCCGGTGGATGAACCAGTTCGTCGAATGAGCAAACCAACTGAGCCCTGTTCTAGCAGGCCTCGCGCCTCCCGGACAGAAACTCGCCATCGGTGGCTTGGCCACTTTGCCTCCTCCAGCGCCTGATATCTGGGTCGCCGTCGCAACGAGCGCTTTTCGTGCCTGCTATCGAGGTAGGATTGTTGAATACAGCAAAGGAGCGTGAGTGCCTTAGCCTTGTTGTATGGCTCTAAAAGCTGGCACTCGTACGGAGATAGAGATGGCCGACGTCAGGATTACTTGCATCACAAAAGCACACCCACAGGGCGGACATGACTACATCACACACGTTGGCTCCATCGATGCGAGGTGGAAATGGACAAAGCAAGAAACCATCGTGAGTATCGACAACAAAACGAACACGTTCTTTGTTGTTGACCAAGCTACCGGTAAAAGGGCCGATGTTGGAGTAATTAGACCTACTACTGGAACTCCATACCTCAGAACATACGCGGATGGCGTTTGGACAGACAATTTATTGTCATTACCCGCTTGCCCCTAATGGAATATCAAGGCGGAAGCAGTTTGGGCCCCGTCCATTTAGAAGCATTCGGAGACAAGTCGACATAGTAAAGCGCAATGCCCTGCAATGCCTTTGACATGTCACGGATTTTTTTTTAGATTCTCAGGCGACGGAGGCTCCCTTGGTAGGCGCTCGACAACTTTGATGTCAGCATGGCCTAAAAATTCCTCGCGTGAATCCACCAATCCATTAGCAACTCTGATTATCTCGCTAGCTCTCATTGCGGCTAGACCCGCGTAAATCTTGTCGGGGTCAGCCGTCGAGTGAAGCAATTCTTGGGCTCGATTTTTGCAACCATCAGAACCAATTATGAAGTGACGCATGACCGAGACGTCATTCGTATTCGGAGTTGGATGAAATGCTTCCGGCCTAAGCTTCTTTTTGCTTGCAGATGCGTGATACGGAGTGCAAATACCTCTGATGATTATTTCGTCACCGCCAATTTCACGCGGCCAACGTCCATTCAGATCGTCGTCCGAATGAGATAGCATTTGCTGCCGACGCTGCTTGAGAGTTTTGCATAGCCCATACCACCATTGCGCTATCTTCGTAGCTAAATTCACTCGCGTCTCCCTGCAAATAAGATTACAGGCTGCCCCAAGGTTTGCACGTAACCAGAGTTTCTAGTGTTGCCAATCTCTAGCACTGCCTCGGTCGCGCTGGTTTCCCAAGATAACGAAACCGTACCAGCAGAGGTTGGCGTCACTTCTGGCGCACTGAATGACGCGATATGAGAGATTTTTTCAAGAATCGCCTCAGCATTTCGAACTGTTTCTTTGGACACACCGAGGCCTTGGTAGCCATCCCAATTATCCCGCAAAAGGGCGAGAGACCTGATCGATGCTCCAGCTTGAGTCCAATGGTTCACGTCGATTGCCAAACGCGATTGAAGTCGCGGAGGTAACGACATCATCGGCTTGCATTTCAAACCAGGATCTAGTGGAATTGCGCGACGCATTTCCACCGATTGGGTCAGTACGGCAGTATCAATGGCGATGGAATCAATATACGGCATTTAATCCTCCGGCTGCATTTTAGAAGTAATCTTTTTTGTCACGTCCATGAACATCTTGCGAATCACATCATGCGCGCGATCCAATGCCTTGATCGCCTCATCTACTTCGGATTTAATTTCAAGCGAAATGACAACAGTGGTGTCAAGAATCAGAGTGATTTCGCCATTGACATTGCCTTCACCGAGCTTCAATACCATAACCATCCCCTTATCTAGGGGAATTAGAAATTCAGCAGACGATTTTATTTCTGAATCAGAAGGGGTCATCCCCTTAACGATGGCTGGGGGCTCCAGCGAAAATCCCAGTACATCTCGAGCAAATGCGTACGAAGACATTCCGCCGGTTAAATCATTGCGGAATGCATCGATGTAACGTAGCGAGCATACTGAAAACGGGGACTCTGCTTCCAGTTTTGGCCTTGACTCAAGCATTGCAACTATGCCTCTCGCCACAACTGGTTTGACCATATCCCAGTTGTCGTAGGGCGGGGTAATATTTGCCGTGAAGAGGCCTGCTCCTAATTGATATAGGGCGGTGCCCATATCAGGAGCACCGTAGCGGTAGCGGTAAACGGGCTGATATGGAAATGTTGGAAATCCGCTTGGAACCACTCGCTCAAAGGAGTCGAATCCATCTTTCGCAACCTTGGCTCCGAAGCGTATGAAAAATTCTTCATGCGTATTCATCGAGGCAATTTGCATCTGAGCCAGCATTGCCTCCTGAGGGATGGGAACTGCTGGCATCGCCCATCGAAGCTCCGCAATGAGTTCAACCAACGGTGGATTTGCGAATTTCATGTCACTTTCAGTGTAACGCAACGTTGCGCGGGGAATGCGTCAGTGTCTCTCCTAGGAGGGGACGTTAGTCTACTTTTTCAAGGTAAACGCCCTCCACTTGGAACGTCCAAGCTCGACCGCTTCTGCACAGTTTCCCCGGTTGATTTTCATGGGCTGCCGTCTCTCTTTAACTCTTGCCTTCAAAGCAACTATCTTCTGCCTAAAACCACATTTATCCGCAAAGGTATCCGCAAGACACTCCTCCCATCCCCTCAGGAGTGCCCTCATGCCAATCGCCTTACTCGCGCTGACCCTCAGCGCCTTCGCCATCGGAACGACCGAGTTCGTCATCGTTGGCCTCATCCCCACGGTCGCCGCCGACCTCGGCATCGGCCTTCCCTCGGCGGGCCTCTTGGTCAGCCTCTACGCGCTGGGCGTCGCCATCGGCGCGCCGGTGCTCACCGCCCTCACGGGCAAGCTGCCGCGCAAGGCGCTGCTGCTCGGGCTGCTGGCGCTGTTCACGCTCGGCAATCTGCTGGCGTGGAAGGCGCCGAGCTATGAATCGCTGGTGGCCGCGCGCATCCTCACGGGCCTCGCGCACGGCGTGTTCTTCTCGATCGGCTCGACCATCGCCACGGGCCTCGTGCCCAAGGAAAAGGCCGCCAGTGCCATCGCGATCATGTTCACCGGGCTCACGGTGGCGCTGGTCACGGGGGTGCCGCTGGGCACGTTCATCGGGCAGCACTTCGGCTGGCGCGAAACCTTCCTGGCTGTTTCCGCGCTGGGCGTGATCGCCTTCATCGGCAGCTGGATCTTCATTCCCAACAACATCCGCCACACGCCGCCGGCCTCGCTCGCGCAGCAGGCCAAGGTGCTGGCCGAGCCGCGCCTGTTGCTGGTGTATGCCAAGACGGCCATCGGCTACGGCGGTTCGTTCATTCCGTTCACGTTCCTCGCGCCGATCCTCACGGACGTGTCGGGCTTCAGTGCCGGCTCGGTGGGCTGGGTGATGCTGGTGTACGGTGTGTCGGTCGCGGTGGGCAACATCTGGGGCGGCAAGCTGGCCGACCGCATGGGGCCGATTCCGGCGCTGAAGATCATCTTCGCGCTGCTGGCCGCGGTGCTGCTGGTCTTCAACTTCGCGGCGCCGCACAAGTGGCTTGCGCTGGTCGCGGTGCTGATGTGGGGCGCGGTCGCCTTCGGCAACGTGCCGGGCCTGCAGGTGTATGTGGTGAAGCAGGCCGAACGCTTCGCGCCGCAGGCGGTGGACGTGGCCTCGGGCCTGAACATCGCGGCCTTCAACCTGGGCATTGCCCTCGCAGCCTGGGCCGGCGGCCTGATCGTGACGCACCTGGGCCTGATGCACACGCCATGGATCGGCGCACTGATGGTGCTGGTGTCGCTGGCGCTCACGCAGTGGAGCGGCGCGCTGGACCGCCGCGCCGGCATCCCGGTTCGCGCTTCCGGGCCGGTGCCTGTCGGCCACTGATCGATCTTCTTTCTTCTTCTCTTTTCAACGTACAAAGGACAACTCAACCATGACAACGAACAACACGACCATCCCCGCCTTCGGCCTCGGCACCTTCCGCCTCAAGGGCCAGGTGGTGATCGACTCGGTGAAGAACGGCCTTGACGTGGGCTACCGCGTGATCGACACGGCGCAGATCTACGGCAACGAAGCTGAGATGGGCCAGGCCATCGCCGAAAGCGGCATGGCGCGCAAGGACCTGTTCATCACGACCAAGATCTGGACCGACAACTACGCCAAGACCAAGCTGGTGACCAGCCTGAAAGACAGCCTCGCCAAGCTGCGCACAGACCACGTCGACCTCACGCTGATCCACTGGCCCTCGCCCGGCAACGCCGTGCCTGTCGCCGAGTTCATGGGCACGCTGGCCGAGGCCAAGGCGCAGGGGCTCACCAAGCACATCGGCGTGTCGAACTTCAACATCGCGCTGATGAAGGAAGCCATCGCGGCCGTGGGCGCAAAGGAAATCGCCACCAACCAGATCGAGCTGCACCCGTACCTGCAGAACCGCAAGGTGCGCCGAGTTCGCGAAGAGCCAGGGCATCCACATCACCTCGTACATGACGCTGACCTACGGCAAGGTGATTACCGACCCGGTGATCGAGGCGATTGCCAAGGCGCACAACGCCACCACCGCGCAGGTCACGCTGGCCTGGGCGATGCAGCTGGGCTATGCGGTGATTCCGTCGTCGACGAAGCGCGCGAACCTCGAAGGCAACCTGAAGGCGCAGCAGCTGAAGCTGACGGATGCCGAGATGGCGCAGATCGCCGCGCTCGACCGCAACGCACGGCTCACCGACCCGGCCGGCCTGTCGCCGGCCTGGGACTGATCGATAGTCCACGCCATGAACGACAACAAGACACCGCCGATGTTCGTTGGCCGCACTTTTGAAGTGCAGTACGGCGAGACGATGACCGCGCGGAACATCTACGCGGCCGACGGCCAGACGATGCGCTATGAAGTCACGGCCGACCCCTTCAAGGGCGCGACGGCCGAGGTGCGCTACCAGCGCCGAAGAGATCGACCCCGGGCTCTATGCGCTCTCGTGGCAGGAGGCCGACAAGGGCACGGTGGTGCACGTCGACGACTTCGCGGCGGGGCACTCGCGCTCCTACTACACGACGGCCGGGCACGACTTCGTGCGCATGGCCGGTGCGCTGCGGGAAGTGACGGTGCCGTGAACACCGCTGCGCTCGAATCCCTCGTGTGACGGTTACCCGGCAGCGACCTTGCCGGTCTTCTTCAGGGGCGTGGCCGCGGCTGCGGGTTTCAGCAGGGCGTTGAGCGCATCGCACTCGGTCTTCAGTTCGGCCGTGACCTGCTCTGGCGCCTTGCGCAACTCGACGATATCGCGCTCCCCGACGCAATGGCCGTCGAGGCGCACGTAGATGCGCTTGAAGTCACCACCGAGGCCTTGGCCACATCGCGCAGGCACTCGGCGAGTGTGGCGAAGCCGCCGTCCTTGTAGGAACAAGGTGGTATCACGCCCTTCGAGCGCGGTGCGCGAACCGAATAGGCGTACGTCACGCCCTCTCCCCGCAGCTCCACGACGGGCTGCAGGCCGCGTTGGACTTCCCCTGTGCGTTGCATGGCCCGAGTGTAAGTGCGGCTGCCGGCCGCGATGAAGTGAAGGGCCAGGAACGACAAGCAGCACCCGCTGTGCGACGATCGCGGCCGGTCTGAAGGAGCACACCTCATGCGCATCACCGCAACCCGTTTCCTCGTCGCATTGCTCGCAGGCACTGCATCCCTTTGCACCATGGCCGCCGACCCGCCGCTGCCGCCGATGGTGCAGCGCGCACAACCCGGCGCAGGCCAGCGCGCATTGCAGCCGCTGGCCGGCACATGGAAGGTGGAGAAGAGCCTCTTCGTCGCCATCGGCACACCCGACAAGCCCGCGCGCGGCGAGAACATGACGACGAAGCGCGAGTGGATCGGCGACGGGCGCTTTCTGCATGACGTGACGCAGGGCAGCTTCAACGGCCAGCCGTACTTTCGCGCGGGCTTCCTCGGCTACAACAACATGGACCAGCGCTACGAGTGGGTGACGGCCGACAACTTCACGCCCACGCTCATGGCCTACCAGGCGCGCAACGGCAGCGGGCCCAACGCCACGGGTCAGGCCATCGACATGAAGGGCCAGTTCACCGACCTCGGCATCACGGGCGAGCAGAACGTGGGCAAGAACATTCCGATGCGCACCGTGGTGCGCATCGAGAACGAGAACCGGCATGTGTTCGAGATCTACTTCACGCCACCCGGCGGCAGCGAGGTGCTGGCCGACCGGATGGTGTTCACGCGCGTCGTGCCCTGAGCCGCATCGTCACTCGGCCTTGACGGCCTCGACCTGGATCCGCAGCGTGACGTCGGGCTTGAAGCCCCACTGCGGCTGGTAGTCGAGCCCGAAGGCATCGCGCTTGATGTGGCCCGACACATCGGCGCCGCAGTAGTCGCGCTTGAGCATCGGGTGCGGAATGCACTTGAATGAGTTGACGCGCAGCGACACGGGCTTGGTCACGCCATGCATCGTGAGCTCGCCGGTCAGCGTGGTGGGCGCACCGTTGACGAAGCCGCCGAGCTTGCCCTTGTGTAGGTGATGGCGGGGTACTTGGCGGCATCGAGCTGCTCGGGGCCGGCCACGTATTCGGCCACCTTGGCATGGCCGAAGTCGATGCTGGCGGTGTCGATGCGCACGTCCACCGTGCCGGTGCCCCCGGCCTTGTCGAGCATGACCTTGCCGGTGGTCTTGTTGAACCTGCCGCGCCACACCGACAGGCCCATGTGGTCGGTCTCGAAGCTGGGGTAGGTGTGCTCGGGGTCGATCTCGTAGGTGGCAGGTGCTGCCGCGGCACTCGCGCAGGCACCACCGAGAACGCAGAGGGAAAACAGAAGTTTGCTTTTCGTCATGGCCGTGTCGTCTCCATCGATGCAGCTGAGCGCGCAAGGGTAGCGGACAACCCGGCATGCGGGAAGAAAACTATTGGAGAGCAGGTTCAGGGTCTCGGATATGGCGGAGGGCGGATCTCAGCGCGTTCTCTTCCACAGGGGTCAGCTCGAGCGCCAAGCTCCTGAACCCAGCCTGGTAGCAGGGCAACATCAACGCCGCCGTGAGCGCGTGGACGTCGTTGCCGCGCGCAATGGACTCATTGCACGCAGCAATGCTTCGATAGATTTCGAGCGCCTGCGCTACCCGGCCGGAAGCTTGCCTGGTCTCCGTGCTCGTTTCGACATTCATGCGGATCATCGCCAACTCCTTGTGGTGCGCCTCGGGTGGCGCCGCAAGACAACTCTATTCACGCAGGAGCGCAGTAGGGAGTAACAACATCGTCGTGAAACCGCCCCTGCGACGAACAGGCGCCGTGCTGTGGCAGACAATCTGCGGGCCCTTTGAAATGAATGCATCCATGCCGCTCGATCAGTACCTTCTTCTTTCCCTCGCGGACCCTCGGTCGGGCAGTTACGTGCGATGCCTCAACGTTGCGGGCCGATGGGCGATTCACGGCACGGCGCATTCGCCCCTTCTCGTGTGGCATCCCGCGCAGGCAGATGAAGCGCGTGCGGCCGCAGAGCGCTCGTCGAAGGCGCGTGGCCGTGCCGTCGAGGTTCTGTCGCGAGGGGATGCCGCGTGGGTCGAAGGGCAACAGATCCAGGTGTTTACCGATGCACTCGAACCGGCGCTTCACGGCCACGCGGCCCAGAGCGAAGCCAAGGCCCGTCGCCTCCGCACCGAGGCAGACAAGCTCGAAGCGTTCTGCGTCGTCGTTCGCGCGGCTTCGGCTGCTGCGGACCACGCTGCGTTTGCCGAGGTCAGCCGTGCAGCGTCGAAGGCGCTGCGTGCCAAGTTCGGCGGTGGGTCCATCACCTCGGTGTTTGCGTGGCTGACCGGACGTGCGGGGAAAGAGGTGCTGGAAAGTGTTCTTGCGGGGGAGGTCGAGCTGACCGGGCCGCTTTCCATCTCGCAGGTCGTCGAAGCGGCAGAGCTAGCGAAGAACGCGGAGTTCCTACGCGAAGAAGAAGGCTGAGCGTTCGCTCAGTCGGCCACGCGCCAGCGGCCGGAATCCGGGCACACATCGGCCCGCGCGCCGTTCAGCCAGACCTGCTCTTCATCCAGTTGCAACGCGGTCGACGGGTCGATGTCGAAGTCGATCCGAAGCGCGCGCGCGACATCGGCGTTCTCGATGGGAAGCTCCCAGGTCAGGAACAGCTGGGTGTAGTCCCGGTCGGGCGCGAAGTCGGCCCCATCGAAGCCGCTGCTGCCGCGTTGGATCACGGCGTGAGGCTGGCCGGTATCGAACATCAAGACCGTGCCCCTGACCAGCGGGATGCGATGACCTGTGGCGGAGAAATGCACGTCGAGGCCCTTGTCCTCGCTCACGAAGAGATTGCAGAAGGCCGCACCGCCGTATTGCGCGCCGTCGTGGTGGTACTTCGCGCCACGGCAGGCCATGAGGGCGACGTCGCTGGCGGCCAGCACCTCGGGCGGCAATCCCAGCGTGCGCGTCCAATCGGACACCGCCTGCACGCAGTGTTTGTAGTCCGGCCAGCGCGCACGCGCTCGCGCCAGAGGCAAGGCCTCGACGTCTCCGGGCTCCAGGACCAGGCGCGAAGCCATTTCCCTTTCCCAGTCTGCAATCAGGCGGGCAGGAGGCGCGGGCACCTCGACCGTGCCTGACCGCACAACATCGCTCACGCTGCGACTGCGGATGGCGTCGCCGCTCCAGAAGTAGGACGTCAGGAGGTCTCGCACGCGATGCGGTGGAGGGGAATGGCTCATCGGGGCCAGTGTAGTAAGGCTACACGGCCCCGCCTGGCGAGGGCGCCTTCACATCGGCGGCATCTTGTCGAACTTCGGCAAGGCCGGATTCAGAAAATCCCATGCATGTCCGCGCACGCCGTACGTGACCACCTGCGGCCGGTACCGGCCGGGATCGTCGAGGCTTGCGGCGTGCACGGTGAAGACGTCGGGCATCGCTGCAAAGGTCATGTACACGGGCGATCCGCAGGTCGGACAGAACGCCCGGGTCTTGACGTTGCCGCTGTCGCCGACGATGTCCCACAGCGTTGCCTCGCCGCTGTGCTTCACGCCGCCGCGCGGGAAGGTGAGGTACGAGCCGTGGCTGGTGCCGCTCTTTCGCTGGCAGTCGCGGCACTGGCAGTCGTTCTGAAAGATCGGCTCGCCTGAGATCTCATAGCGGATTGCGCCGCATGCGCAACCGCCGGTGTAGGGCTTGTTCATTTTGCTAGTGCCAGTTGCCGATCTGGAGGTCGTTGGGTGCGGGCCGGCCTTTGCCTGCTTCAACGAGGTCCCTGAGGCTCAGCAGGAACGTGGCCCACTTCGTACTGCAATGCGCGGTGAACTCGACGGCCTCGCGCCAGTTCATGTGACCGAAGCGAACGATGGTGTACTCGCCGTCCTGGGTCAGGTCGAAGGTCACGTCGGTGCCGATCCATTCCTCGGGTCCTGTTTTGACGCGCCAATACACCGCCTTGTCGGGATCGAGCGTCTTCACCTCCATGCCGAAGCCGCCGATTTTTTCTCCGCTCGGCGTGCTGAACTCGAATTCGATGGTTCCGCCGGGTTTGGAAACGCCAGTGGTCTCCTTCGTCCACCAGCCTGCAACGCCCTCGATGGTCGAGATCGCTGCGTAGACCTTCGAGATGGGGGCCTTGATTCCGACTCTGTGAATGATGTCGATCATTTCCTGCTCCGTTCAGTTGGGGTTGAGAGAAGTGCTCGTACGCCGGGTGGCGTGATGACCAATCTAGTCGAGCAGGAGCGCGGCAGGGAGTCACAAGATCGTCGTGAATCGTGCCGGCAGTCATGGGCTTGACCGTAAGCGCCGCGCGCTGTCCCGCACAGTTACAGACAAGACCCATCTGATGCAGCACAGCGCGGAACACATCTGCATCTGTGCCAGTCGATGCGACCACCATCTGTACCACTCGACTCGCCAGATCGAGACACAGAATGCAGGCCCGCCATCACTGGAGGCATAGCGCCGCGGATCGAAACACAGCATCAGCGGCAGCAGCACTGCGACGACAACCGCAAGGTAGGCCCACGCGATCGTGAAGCCGCCGGTGTGCTCGCGCACCCAGCCGGTCACGAAAGGCGCGAGCGCCGCGATCATGAAGCCCACGCCCTGCATGAAGCCGGCGAGTGCGCCGGCCTGCGCGGGGTCGGGCAGGTGATCGAGCGCCAGCACCATGCACAGCGCGAACGCGCCGCCAAGGCCAAAGCCCAGCACGATGGCGATGGCCACGGCCGGCACGGGCAGCGCGAAGCTCAGCGCGCAGAAGCCTGCAAGTTGTGCGAGCAGCGTCAGCACTAGCCAGGGCCGCAGGTCGCGCGCCCGGCTGCGCGCGAGCGCAGGTATGGCGAGCGCGGCAATCACCTGTGCCGCCGTCATCAGCGCGAGCACCGAGCCGCCCTGCTGCGCGGTTCAACGAACGGACCTTCATGTCGTCATCGCTCCTGATCCGCAACGTGCGCCCGATGGGCGCTTCCCCGGCCGACGTGCTGGTGCAGGACGGCTGCATCGCGGCCATCGGCGCCGCGCTGTCGCCGCCACCCGGTACGGTGACCGAGGAGGGCGGCGGCGCCTTGCTGCTGCCTGGCCTGGTCGAAGGCCACACCCACCTCGACAAGACGATGTGGGGCATGGACTGGTACCGCAACGAAGTCGGCGTCAACCTCACCGACAAGATCGAGAACGAGCGCGCCTTTCGCCATGAGAGCGGGCACGACGCGGCCGCGCAGTCGCTGGTGCTGGCCAAGGCCTTTCTCGCGCTCGGCACCACGCGGCTGCGCACGCATGTCGATGTCGATACGCAAGCGGGCCTGCGCCATCTCGAAGGCACGATGCAAACGCGCGAAACGCTGCGCGATGTGCAGCAGATCCAGATCGTCGCGTTTCCGCAGTCGGGCCTGCTGGGCCGGCCCGGCACGGCCGAGCTGCTCGACCAGTCGCTGGCCGCGGGCGTCGATGTGCTGGGCGGGCTCGACCCCTGCGCCATCGACGGCGACCCGGTGCGCTCGCTCGACGTGCTGTTCGGCATTGCCGACAGGCACCAACGCCCCGTCGACATCCACCTGCACGAGCCCGGCGCCATGGCGCCTTCTCGCTCGACCTGATCCTGCAGCGCACCGAAGCGCTGGGCATGCAGGGCAAGGTCGCCATCAGCCACGGCTTCTGCCTGGGCGACGCGAGCGAACGCGAGCGCGAAGCGCTGCTCGCACGCATGGCCAGGCTCGGCGTGGTGCTGATCACCAGCGCGCCGCCCTCGCGCAGCGTGCCGCCGCTCATGGCCTGCAGGCAGGCGGGCGTGACCGTGCTCGGCGGCAACGACGGCATCCGCGACACCTGGTCGCCCTACGGCAACCCCGACATGCTCGAGCGCGCGATGCTGATCGGCATGCGCTACAACCTGCGCCGCGACGACGAGATCGAAGTCGCGCTCGACACCGTCACGCATTCGGGCGCGCGCGGCTGCGGCTTCGAGGCCTATGGCCTGGTGCTCGGCAACCGTGCCGACCTGGTGCTGGTCGATACCCGGACGCTCGCGCAGGCCGTGGTCTCGCGGCCGGTGCGCAAGCTGGTGGTGGCGGGTGGCCGCATCGTGGCGCGCAGCGGCGTACTGCAGGCCGACGTGGCGTCCTTGTGACGGTCCAGCGCAGCCGTGATGGCGGCATCGCCTTCGCCGTCGTCATCGTGCTGGTGGCGCTCAACCTGCGCGCCTTTCTCACATCGAGCAGCCCGCTGCTGGAGCCCATCCGGCTTGCGACGGGCATCGGCTTTCATGCGGTGGCGCTGCTGACGGTGCTGCCGATGTTCGCGATGGGCGCCATGTCGCTGTCCGGCGCGGCGGTCGGCCAGCGCATCGGCGCGCGCGGCGGCGTCGCGCTGGGGCTTGCGGCCATCGCCCTCGCTTGTGCGAGCCGCTATGTGGCGGGTGGCGCAGCGGCGTTGTTGTGGAGCGCTGCGCTGGCGGGCGCGGGTGTCGGGCTCGTGCAGGCGCTGATGCCGAGTGTTGTCAAAGAGGCCTACCCGGCGCGCATCGGCGTGATGACGGGGCTGTATTCCGCCGCGATCATGGGCGGCGGCGGTCTCGGCGCCATGGTCAGTCCGTGGGTGGCGCATGCGGCGGGCGGCAGGCAGCCCGATTGGCATGCGGGGCTGGCTGTCTGGGCCTTGCTTGCGACCTTCGCGCTGCTGTGCTGGCTGAACATGCGGCGCATGGACCCAGCGGCCCCAGCAACGGACAGGCCGCGCCAGAGCCTCTCGTGGCTGCGTTGCTTCGGTAACCGCCGCGCATGGCTGCTGGCCGCGTGCTTCGGCCTCATCAACGGCGGCTACACCAGCCTCGTCGCCTGGCTGCCGCACTTCTATGCCCAGCAGGGCTGAAGTGCATCAGGCCGTTGCGCCCCGGCCAGGCGCGGCGCGGCACGCCGCGTGAAGAGCGCCACGGCCACGAACACCAGCGCATTCGTCGCCAGCGCCACGAGCCCGATGTTGAGCGACTTGAAGACGACCGGTGCCGCCGGAAACAGCGTACCCAGATTCGAGCTCGTGGTCATCATGAAGGCCAGCACCGCGCCGCCCGCGAGGATGCCCGCGAAGGCCGAATGCTTGTTGCCGAAGGGCTTCTTCATCAGGCTGAACAGCAGCGAGGGCAGCAGCTGCGTGAGCAGGCTGGACGCGAAGATCGCGACCGACACGATGGTCGCGCCGCCGCGCAGCATGAAGTACACCGCCACCAGCGCGAAGACCGGCAGCACGCCGCGCGCGACACGCGACACCTGTTTGTCGGTGGCGTTGTGGGCGAAGCCTTCCTTGTAGACGTTCTTGCCGATCACGGTGGATGCGGTCAGCAAAATCATCGAGCCCGGCACCAGCGCCGTGAGCACGCCCGTGCCGCCGATCACGCCGACGAACCACGGATCGAAGGTGGCCTTGACCAGCCCGAACAGCGCGAGGTCGACCTCCGCGCCCTTGAGCCCCGGCACCTGCAGGATGGCCGCGAAGCCCACGAGGAACAGGAAGGCGATGACCACCTGGTAGAGCGGCATCAGGTGGTGTTGCGCCGCACCGCGCTCGCGCTTCGGGCCGCGTACACCGAGGTCAGGTTGAACGGGTACAGGTAGTAGCCGAGGGCCGTGAGCAGGATGGTCGAGTTGTACCAGGTGAGATTGAGCCCGTCCTTCGGAAACTCGAAGAAGGTGGGGTTGGCGGCATGGATGGCCGTGAACATCGGCGTGACGCCGCCGTAGTAGTGCCACGGCAGGTAGATGCCGAGGAACACCGCGAGCGCGAGGATCAGCACGTCCTTCACGATGGCGATGCTGGCCGAACCGTGGATGCCCGAGAACAGGATGTACGACACCATGACCACGGTGCCGATCCAGATCGCCACCTGCGGTGCGATGGAGCCGTACGAGGCCTCCGACACGATGATGCCGAGCCCGCGCAGCTGGATGGTGAGCAGCGCCACCATGCCCATGAGCGCCACCATGGACACCAGCACACCGAGCGGGCGACTGTCGTACTTGTGGGCGAAGAAGTCGGAGAACGACACCAGCTTGTGCGCGGTGGCGTAGCGCCAGATGGCGGGCAGCATCCAGAAGGCCATGAGGTAGGTCAGCCCGCCGTAGGCCAGGATGTAGAAGGCCGGCGAGCCCTTGCTGTACGACCAGCCGCTCGCGCCCAGGAAGGTGAAGGTGGAGAACGATTCGCCCGCCATCAGCAGGAACACCATGATCGCGCCCAGCCCGCGCCCGCCGAGCGCCCACTGTTCGAGGCTCATGGTGCGGCCGCGGCGCGCGAGCACCGCGAGGCCCAGCGCGCCGATGACGAAGAGCGCGATCACGCCCAGCGCGGCGTTCATTGCGTGCCTCCGGCGGCGGGCGCGTCGAGGTCGCCTTCGGCGCGGTCGATGACCACCATGATCAGCGAGGTCATCACGAGCCAGCTGACGTTCCACACCATCAGGAATGGCATGCCGAGCACGAAGGTGGGCGCGATGGCCGAGAGCCATCCGCCGCTGAAAAAGGCGACGACCGGCAGCGCGGCCAGCCATTTGACGGATTTCATCGGGAGCCTCGATTCTGGGTTAGGTTGGAATTCATGTCTATTTTGGTTAACTATATACAATTAATTTGGTTAACTAAACGACGAGAATGGTACGAAGGCGGCCGGCCCGCGTCAATCCGGGGGCTTTCCCGTAGGCGACAGGTCGCAGGCAATAATTCGCACGCCCATGCCTTCCGCCACACGCCGCCCACCACCCTCTCCCGCCCCTTCGCCCGAGCCCACGGACGCCGACGACGCGAACGTGGACGAGCGCGTCTATGCCGCGGTGTCGAAAGCGCTCTTGAGCGGCAAGCTGCGCCCCGGCACGCCGCTGCGCGAGCGCGCGCTGGCCGAGACGCTGGGCTGCACGCGCGGCGCGGTGCGCAAGGTGCTGGCGCGGCTGGGCTCGGAAAAGCGGCTGGTGCTGGAGCACAACCGCGGCGCCTTCGTGCCCAACCCCTCGATCGACGACATGCGCGGCATCTACCGCGCGCGCCGCATCGTGGAAGCGGGCCTGATCACCACGCTGTTCGGCAAGCTCGCGCGCGACCAGGTCGCCGCGTTGCGCAAGCACGTGCAGGCGGAGCAGAAGGCCTACAAGGAAGGTCGGCGCGAGGACGCGATCCGGCTCGCGGGCGACTTCCACCTGCTGCTGGCGCAGATGGCGGGCAGCGAGGAACTGCTCTCCTACATCCAGCGGCTGATCTCGAACACCGAGCTCTACAAGGCGCTCTACGACTCGGCCGAGGCCGCCAGCTGCGCGCCGCGCGAGCATGAGCAGATCATCGAGGCGCTGATGGGCAAGTCGCTCGACAAGGCGATCGAGGTGGCGCTGGAGCATCTCGACGAGCTGGAGCAGCGCGTGATCGCGGGTGCGGCGGCCGAGCAGGAAGTGGATCTGGCGAGCCTGCTGAACGGCGGTGCCGTCGGCGGCGGCGGCGGCCACTCGCACGGCCACTGACGCATCCACGGTTCGTTCCAGGCCGAAGTGTCGGTGCCGCGGTCTCGCGATGATCGGCGCACCATGCCAACGACCCCACTCGCCACGGCCGCCAAGGCCTCTCCCCGCGCCGCCTTCGAATGGGCGCTGCTCGCGGTGCTCGCCACCTGCTGGGGCGCCTCGTACACCTTCATCAAGATCGGCGTGGAGACGCTGCCGCCCGTCACCCTGATCGCGGCGCGCACGCTGATTGCCGGCCTGCTGCTGCTCGCCGTGCTGCGCATGCGCGGCGTGAAGCTGCCGACGGAGCCCGCGATGTGGGGGCGCTTCGTGCTGCAGGCCTGCCTCAACAGCGTGCTGCCGTTCACGCTCATCGCATGGGCCGAGCGCAGCGTGGACGCCGGGCTCGCGACCATCCTCCACTCGACCTCGCCGATCTTCATCTTCCTGCTGGGCCTGGGCATGGGCGGTGCGGAGAAGCCCACGCTGCGCCGGCTGTTCGGCGTGGGTGCGGGCCTGGCGGGCATCTGCCTGATCGTGGGCTTCGAGGCGTTGCACGGGCTGGGGCATTCGCTGCTCGCGCAGCTGGGCCTGGTGGCGGCTGCGGTCTGCTACGGCTGCGCCGCGATGTTCGGCCGCGTGTTCAAGGGGCTGGACCCGATGGTGCCGGCCGCAGGCTCATTGCTGAGCGGAGCCGCGATGCTGGTGCCCGCGAGCATCGCGATCGACCGGCCGTGGACGCTGTCGCCTTCGGCCGCATCGATGACAGCAGTGCTGGCGCTGGCGGTGCTTTCGACCGCGCTCGCCTTCACCATCTACTTCCGGCTGATCAAGACGCTCGGGCCGATGTCGACCGCCGCGCAGGCCTACCTGCGCGTGCCCATCGGCGTGATGATCGGCGTGGTCTTTCTGGGCGAAGCGCTCTCGCCCACCGCGTGGATCGGGCTCGCGTGCATCGTGGCCGGCGTGGTCGCGATGACGATGCCCGATCGCCGCTGATCGGACCTCGACACGATTGCAACCCGGTTGCAATTATTTGCACGTCATTGACATTCCCGGGTGCGAGTGCAACCCGTTGCAGGCGCCGCAGCATTGGCACAGATGTTGCGCAAGTGCGTTCGCACTCGTTGCACTTGTCTAACTATCAGGGAGTTTGCCTACATGGCTCATCAACACAAAGTTGATTCGGAAGAACCGTCCGTGCGAGGAACGCGGCGGCGTTCGCTACTGAGGGCTGGCCTGGCCCTTCCCCTCGGGTCCACCGCCTTGCTGGTGGCGTGCGGCGGTGGGGGCGGTGGCAACAGTGGAGGGCTGCCGTTCGCCCCCGTGGCCACCGTGCCGCCACCGGCGCCAGCGCCGGAGGTCACGCCTCCTTCGCCCACACCCGCTCCTGTCATCGTGGAGGCGCCACCCGTCGAAGCTCCGCCGCCCAAACCCGTGCAAAAAGCAGTGAAGAACATCCGCGTTCTCAACCTGCAAACACCGACATTCACGCCGCCCGACAATCAACGCCTGGCGGGCGAAGACATCAAGACATATACGCAACGCGCCCTGCAGGAAAAGTTCGCGCTGCTTAGCGATGCACTGACAGAGGGCCTCCCAAAAAAGAGCGCGGAGTCCGATCTCTGCTACTTCGTGGTGCCAGAGTTTTTCTGGAATGTGAACTGGGACGCGGTGAAGAACGAAGACGAGATCAAGGTGTTCTCGAACACCTGCGTCGGCGAGGTACAGAAGCATGTGCGCGCTCTGATCGCGCTCTTTCCACAGGAGCAGTATGGCAAGCTCGCATTGCTGCCCGGGACGGCGCAAGTCCTGAAGAAGCAGATCGACGGCACCACACCTGCGCCCGTGCCAGCCGGCACAGTCGTCGCTGACAAGGACCTTCCAGCCTACGAGGCACTCAACTACGTGCTGGTGATCGACAACTTCAGCAAGGCCAACCCCGATGGAAGCCGGCCGATTGCGATGTGGCCCAAGCGCAATGTCTCAGGGAGCGACTTCGATACAAACAACAGAACAACTGTCATGAAGAACGCACGGGCCTACTGGAAGGTCCGGCTGACTAGCCTCATCGACATCCTGGTGCTGAAGGAATCCACAACGACCGCCTCCTACTACGCGGACGGGAAGGAGTTCAAAGGCTTCGACAACGATCCTCTCGGCGGTGTGCCGTTCGGCGTGGACGTGTGTCTTGACTACATGAGGGCGTACACCGACCGGAAATACCTTCGGATGACGCAGATCGAAGACACCAACTACATCATCGACTTCCTGATCGCCTGCGGCATGAGCGCCGACCCGTCCAACCACCAGTACCTGCCTTCAGTGCAGTACATCGTACAAAACGACGGCATGACCTATCCCGGCCAGGGTTACGACGCCAGCGGGAACCCCAACCCCCCGACTACGGTCAGTGTCAGATCTTCAAACTTTCCGCACCGCCGGACAAAGACGGCATCGCTTTGCGGCCCTTGAACGAACTGGTCCCCCAAACCCAGGTCGCCAGTCGTGGGCCCCACAGCATCCTCTTCGACTCCTACATCGAAGTTCACCCGCTGGGGCAGTATCCGATCGATACCCCCGCCCCGCCCGCCCCCCTCCCGATATTCCCGCCGATCCTCTGCCCTCCCCGTTCGCACCACCATCCGTCTAGCCTGCGCGCGCCATCGACGGCCGGCGCAGCAGCAGTTCTGCCACAAGCAGGCCTGCTGCTGCGAAGACAGCACAGGCGACGAAAGACGCCTGGTAGCCACGATGGAGCGCAGGCACGGACTCCGCCGCAGCGAAAGTCACAGCCACGGTCGCCACGACCGCGGCGCCAAACGCGCCGCCCAGCTGGAACGCGGCCGTGTTGAGGCCCGAGGCGAGCCCCGACTCCGACCGGGTCACGCCCGACAGCGCGGCAATCGAGCCCGCGACCGCGCAGGACCCGAGCCCTGCGCCGAAGATGAACAGGCCGAAGAAGATGTCGCCGAAGTAGGTGCCGTCCACGCGGATGCGGCTCAGCAGCAGGCTGGCGATGCCGAGCAGCAGCATCGCGACCATCGCCACGCGACGGAAGCCGACGCGCGTGACAAACCCCTGCCCGAAGGTCGAGCCCACCACGGCCATCACGGTGAGCACCGCTGTGCCGAGTCCGAACTGCAGCGCCGAATAGCCGAGCACCTTCTGCGCATAAAGAGAGACCGTCGTGCCCACGCCCCAGGCGGCCATGCCGAGCACGAGCATCAGCAGGTTGCCGCCGACCAGCGTGCGCGACTTGAAGATCGCGAGCGGCACCAGCGGCGCGGTGGAACGCGCCTCGATGAAGACGAACAGCGCGATCAACGCCACCGCGCCCGCGAACACGCCCAGCGTCTGCCCACCGAGCCAGCCCACGGCCGGCGCCTCGACGAGCGCGTACACCAGCAGCATCAGGCCCGCCGTGATGGTGAGCGCACCGGCCGGGTCGTAGCGGTGCACGCGCGTGCGGTCGTCGTCGCGGCTCTCGCGCAGCAGCATCGGCCCGAGCACGAGCAAGGCGCCCGCCACCGGCACATTGATGTAGAAGATCCACGACCAGCCCAGCGAGTCGGCCAGCGGCCCGCCGATCAGCAGCGCCGAGGTGGCGCCCACGCCGCCCATGCCCGACCAGATGCCCAGCGCCTTGTTGCGCTCGGCGCCTTCGGTGAATGTCGTCATGAGGATCGAGAGCGCCGACGGCGACATCACCGCCGCCGCCACGCCCTGCAGCACGCGCGCCACGATCAGCACCCGCGGCGAAGTGGCGAGCCCGCAGCCCAGCGAGGCGAGCAGGAAGAGGCCCGTGCCCAGCATGAACATTCGCCGCCGCCCGAGCAGGTCGGCCATGCGGCCGCCGAGCAGCAGCAGCAGACCGCCGAAGCTCAGCAGGTAGGCGCTCATGACCCACTGCACGCGCCCCGGCGAAAAGCCCAGCGCCCGCTCGATGGACGGCAGCGCCAGGATGACGATCTGCGAATCGAGGATGACCATGAAGTAAGCCGTGCACAGCACGGCCAGTGCTTTCCAGCGGCGTGGATCGGGCGCGCTCGCGGCAACGGCGGAACGCGCAACCTGGGGTGAGGCGATGGAGGTGTTCATGACCAGTAGTCGAACGGCGGCAGCCCGGATCGACATCGCTGCCCACAAATTTTGCGCCCGGGCCTGCGATCTGTTGGGGGGCTATGTTGTGCGTTTGTTCAGGGAGCGATCACGCCGCCGGCGTGATCGCTCAGAGCACTTGTTGATCGGCCGCACACCAGCAGCGTGCCTCGTGCACAGGGCACCGGGTGCTCCCCGCAGCGAAATAAAGGAGGAGCGAAGCGGGGGGACATTCGCGGAGGGGAGCACCCGGTGTCCTGTGCACGCGCCCCGAACGCACCTTCGGAATTCGCGCACACCGTGTCGCTGAGGCGGAGCAACTGACATGAAGACCTCCTTCGACTTTCCCGGCC
>CAMATD010000049.1 GCA_945860785.1 Variovorax sp. YR752
CCGCCGCACGCTGTTCCGCGACCGCCACTGGCTGATCTGCCCGCCCGATCACACCTTCGCGAGGCGCCGCAAGGTGCGCTGGCACGAGCTCGGCCCCTACACCTTCATCGCGCCCACGCGCGACTTCCGCCAGCGCGTGCTGCCCGAACTGGCGCCGGCCGAGCGCGACTACATGCTGCGCCCCGGCACCCAAGAGGTGTCGTACATGACCACCGCGCTCGGCATGGTGGCCTCGGGGCTGGGGCTCACCGTGTGCCCGACCTACTCCGCGCCGCTGGTGCGCGCCCACGGGCTGCAGATGGTGCGCTCGAATCGCCCGACTTCCACCGCGAGGTGTGCGTCTACAGCGCGGCGCGGCGCACTTTCTCCCCGGCGGCGGCGAGTTTCGTCGAGATCCTCGAACGCTTCGCCAAGGCGCAGCCAAAGGGCTGAAAAGCATCGGGAAGCCGCAAGAGGCGCGTAGAGCGGCCGCGAGGCGATACCTACAATGCAAGACGACCTGTTTCCACTATCTCCAGAGACCCATGAACGTCATTCGATTCACCGACCTCTGCGCGCAGGGCAAGGCCGCCGGCCAGCGCGTCTTCATCCGTGCCGACCTCAACGTGCCGCAGGACGACGCGGGCCACATCACCGAAGACACGCGCATCCGAGCCTCGGTGCCCTGCATCCAGCTGGCCCTGGACGCCGGCGCGGCCGTGATGGTCACCTCGCACCTGGGCCGCCCGACCGAGGGTGAGTTCAGGCCCGAAGACTCGCTTGCTCCGGTGGCCAAGCGCCTCGGCGAGCTGCTGGGCCGCGAGGTGCCGCTGGTGGCCAACTGGGTCGACGGCGTCGACGTCAAGCCCGGCCAGGTCGTGCTGCTCGAGAACTGCCGCGTCAACAAGGGCGAGAAGAAGAACGACGAGACGCTGGCCCGCAAGCTCGCCGCGCTCACCGATATCTACGTGAACGACGCTTTCGGTACCGCCCACCGCGCCGAGGCCACCACCTACGGCATCGCCCAGTTCGCCAAGATCGCCGCGGCCGGCCCGCTGCTCGCGGCCGAGCTCGATGCCATCACCAAGGCGCTGGCGCAACCCAAGCGGCCGCTGGTGGCCATCGTGGCGGGCTCCAAGGTCAGCACGAAGCTCACCATCCTCAAGAGCCTGTCGGCCAATGTCGACCAGCTGATCGTCGGCGGCGGCATCGCCAATACATCCCTGCTGGCGGCCGGCCTGAAGATCGGCAAGTCGCTGGCCGAGCCCGACCTGGTCGACCAAGTCAAGGCGGTGATCGAGGCCATGCGCGCGCGCGGCGCCGATGTGCCGATTCCGGTGGACGTGGTCACGGCCAAGACTTTCGCGGCCGACGCAGTCGCCACCGTCAAGGACGCGGGCGACGTGGCCGACGACGACCTGATCCTCGACATCGGCCCCAAGACCGCCGCGATCCTTGCCGCGCAACTGCGCGAAGCCGGCACCATCGTCTGGAACGGCCCGGTGGGCGTGTTCGAGTTCGACGCCTTCGCGGGCGGCACCAAGGCCATCGCGCAGGCGATTGCCGAGAGCAGCGCGTTCTCGATCGCGGGCGGCGGCGACACGCTCGCGGCCATCGCCAAGTACGGCATCGAAAAGCAGGTCGGCTACATCTCGACCGGCGGCGGCGCCTTCCTCGAAGTGCTGGAAGGCAAGACCCTGCCGGCCTTCGAAATCCTGGCCAAGCGCGCGGCGGGCTGAGCTCGGCGGCGGGGAAATCTCATCGGGGTGACTTCCGTCAGACACACAAAGTGTATACAGTAGCGAATACAAAACGGAGACTACCTTCATGAGCACGGACCGCATCCCCCGCCACGCCACCAAGATCGTTGCCACGCTCGGTCCGGCGTCCAACACGCCCGAACTGCTGGAAAAGATGATCCTGGCCAAGGTCAGCGTGGTGCGGCTCAACTTCAGCCACGACACCGCGCAGGACCACATCGATCGCGCCCTCATGGTGCGCGAAGCCACCCGCAAGACACAGGCCGCGAGGTGGCCATCATGGCCGACCTGCAGGGCCCGAAGATCCGCGTCGGCAAGTTCGCGCAGGGCAAGGTCCTGCTCGAAGCGGGCGCCAAGTTCGTGCTCGACGCCTCGCGCACCGAACTCGGCGACATCGACGCCGTGGGCCTCGACTACAAGGACCTGCCGCGCGACGGCCTGATCGTGCTCACGGTCGACGGGGTCAAGGGCGAAGCGGTCTACACCACCGTCAAGCTCGGCGGCGAGCTCTCGAACAACAAGGGCATCAACACGCAGGGCGGCGGCCTCACCGCGCCCGCGTTGACGGCCAAGGACATGGAAGACATCAAGACCGCGATGAGCTTCCAGGTCGACTACGTGGCGGTGAGCTTTCCGAAGAACGCCACCGACATGGAAATGGCGCGCCAGCTGTGCAACGTGGCCGCCGCCGAGTTCGGCCACAAGCCCGGGATGATCGCGAAGATCGAGCGTGCCGAAGCCATTCCGAAGCTCGAGGAAATCCTGCGCGCCAGCGACGGCATCATGGTCGCCCGCGGCGACCTTGCGGTCGAAGTCGGCAATGCGGCAGTGCCCGCGCTGCAGAAGAAGATGATCCGCATGGCGCGCGACATGGACAAGGTGGTGATCACCGCGACCCAGATGATGGAGTCGATGATCACCAACCCCGTGCCCACGCGCGCCGAGGTCAGCGACGTGGCGAATGCCGTGCTCGACGGCACCGATGCCGTGATGCTCTCGGCCGAAACCGCCTCGGGCCGCTACCCGCTCGAGACCGTGCAGGAGATGAGCCGCATCTGCGAAGCCGCCGAAATCGCCGAAGACAAGACGCTCGACGCCGACTTCAGCGGCAAGACCTACAGCCGCATCGACCAGTCGATCGCGATGGGTGCGCTGTTCACCGCCCACTACCTGGGCGCCAAGGCCATCGTGGCGCTGACCGAGTCGGGCTCCACGATGCTGTGGATGAGCCGCCACCGCGCGCACATCCCGATGTACGCGTTGACCTCGCGCCTGGCCACGCAGCGCAAGCTGGCGCTCTACCGCAACGTGCGCCCGCTGCTGATGGATTCGGAAAGCGACCGCGACACCGCGCTGCTGCAGGCCGAGAATCACCTGAAGAAGCGCGGCATCGTGCAGACCGGCGATGTCTACGCGATCACCTGCGGCGAGCCGATGGGTGCACCCGGCGGCACCAACATGCTGAAGATCTGCAGAGCCAGTTAAGCCCGCTCAGCCGTTCCGGAAGAGGAAGCTGTAGGCGTTCAGGGCGGGCACACCGCCCAGATGGGCATACAGCACCTTCGAGCCCGCCGGAAATTCGCCGAGGCGCACCTTCTCGATCATCCCGTGCATCGACTTGCCCTCATACACGGGGTCGGTCAGCATCCCTTCGAAGCGCGCACAGAGGCGGATCGCCTCCAGCGTGCCTTCGTTCGGCAGCCCGTATTCGGGGCCGCCGAAGCGGCGATCCAGCACCACGTCCTTCTCGGTGATGTCGCGGCCCAGCTCGACCAGTTCGGCCGTGCCCTTCGCAATGCGCACGATCTGCTCGAAGGTCTGCTGCGGCTTGGCCGAGGCGTCGATGCCGATCACGCGGTCGGCCCGGCCGTCGGCCGCGAAGCCCACCACCATGCCGGCCTGCGTGCTGCCGGTGACCGCGAGCAGGTCACGATGTAGTCGAACTTGAAGCCCAGCTCGGCTTCCTGCTGGCGCACTTCCTCGGCAAAGCCCACGAAGCCCAGCCCGCCGCGCGGATGCTCCGAGCAGCCGGCCGGAATCGGAAAGGGCTTGCCGCCGGCCTTGCGCACGTCGTTCATCGCTTCTTCCCAGCTCTTGCGGATGCCGATGTCGAAGCCGGCCGCGTCGAGCCGCACGTCGGCGCCGAGGATGCGCGACATCTCGATGTTGCCGACCCGGTCGTAGAGCGCGTCGGAATAGTTGACCCAGTTCTCCTGCACCAGCACGCACTTGAGGCCCAGGTGCGCCGCCACCGCGGCCACCTGCCGCGTCTGGTTCGACTGGATGCCGCCGATGGACACCAGCGTGTCGTAGCCGCCTTCGAGCGCCTCGGGGATCAGGTACTCGAGCTTGCGGGTCTTGTTGCCGCCGAAGGCCAGGCCGCTGTTGCAGTCCTCGCGCTTGGCGTAGAGATCGACCTTGCCGCCCAGGTGGGCGCTGAGGCGCTTGAGCGGATGGATCGGCGTGGGGCCGAAGGTCAGGGCGTGGCGGGGGAATTTCTTCAGGTTCATCGACGCGGCTCCGAGGGGGATTGAAGCCATCGATCGTAGGAAGAAGCGCTCGCAACGTGCTTGCGAAGTTTGATGAATTTCCTTGGTAAAAGAAGGCAAGATGGAAAAGTCAAAAACTTTTGGCTCAAGGAGAAAGCAATGAGCACAACAAAATTGCGTATCACGCCGGAGCTCGACCGCACCGACCGCGCCATCCTCCGCGCCCTGCAGCGCGACGCCTCGGTGTCGAACGGGGCGCTGGCTGCCAAAGTCAATCTCAGCGCCCCGGCCTGCCTGCGTCGCGTCGAGCGGCTCAAGGAGGCTGGCTTCATCAAGGGCATCGTGGCGCTGCTCGACCCCGATGCGCTCGAGGTGGGCATGCTGGTGATGATCGGCGTGGTGCTCGACCGCTCCACGCCCGACTCCTTCGCCGACTTCGAGAAGGCCACACAGAAGGTGTCGGGCTGCCTCGAATGCCATGTGGTCTCGGGCGAGTTCGACTACTTCATGCTCGTGCGTACCCGCGACAACGACAGCTTCAACCGGCTGCACGCGGAGCAGTTGCTGTACCTGCCGGGCGTGCGGCAGATCCGGACTTTCATGGTGCTCAAGCAGGTGCTCTCGACCACGCAGCTGCCGATCTGAGATTTCCCCGGGCTCGCGTCAGTCCTGTCCCACAAGGGGGCTCGGTAGAATTGCGGTAGTTTTCTCTCGTCTTTCCGCCTTCTTCTTTTCCTAATTCCCGCGAGGTATTTCCCATGGCACTCGTCTCGATGCGCGAACTGCTGGACCACGCCGCAGCCAATGGCTACGGCATTCCGGCCTTCAACGTCAACAACCTGGAGCAGGTCCAAGCCGTGATGGAGGCCGCCAAGGAAACCGGCGCCCCCGTCATCCTGCAAGCCAGCGCCGGTGCCCGCAAATACGCCGGCGAAGCCTTCATCAAGCACCTGATCTCGGCGGCAATCGAAGCCTATCCGTCCATTCCGCTGGTGATGCACCAGGACCACGGCCAGAACCCCGACATCTGCAAGGGCGCCATCGACCTGGGCTTCAGCTCGGTCATGATGGACGGCTCGCTCGAGGCCGACGGCAAGACCATCGCCAGCTACGACTACAACGTGGACGTCACCAAGAAAGTGTCGGACATGGCCCACCGCTTGGGCGTGACCGTCGAAGGCGAGCTCGGCTGCCTCGGTTCGCTCGAAACCATGAAGGGCGACAAGGAAGACGGCCACGGCACCGACGACACCATGACGCGCGAACAACTGCTCACCGACCCCGAGCAGGCCGCCGACTTCGTCAAGCGCACCCAGATCGACGCGCTGGCCATTGCCATCGGCACCAGCCACGGCGCCTACAAGTTCACGCGCGAGCCCACCGGCGACATCCTGGCGATCGACCGCATCAAGGAAATCCACCGCTGCATTCCCAACACCCACCTGGTGATGCACGGCTCCTCGAGCGTGCCGCAGGAGCTGCTGGCCATCATTCGCCAGTACGGCGGCAACAGGAAGGAAACCTACGGCGTGCCCGTCAAGGAAATCCAGGAAGCCATCAAGCACGGCGTGCGCAAGATCAACATCGACACCGACATCCGCCTGGCCATGACCGACGCGGTGCGCAAGTTCCTGGCCGAGAACCCCGAGAAGTTCGATGCCCGCGAATGGCTCAAGCCCGCGCGCGAAGCCGCCAAGCTGATCTGCAAGCAGCGCTACATCGAGTTCGGCTGCGAAGGCCAGGGCGCCAAGATCAAGGGCGACACGCTGCAAGTGGTCGCCGCCAAGTACGCCAAGGGCGAACTGGCGCAGGAAGTCGTCTAAAACTTCCCTGCGATTCGAAGGCCACCGTTCGCGGTGGCTTTTTTCTGCGCGCACAATCCGTTTTCCACGTCACCTGTTTCTCACTGCCTCTGCTCCATGACCACCGTCCACACCTCCTCCATCCAGAGCCTGCCCCTGCTTGCGCGCGGCAAGGTGCGCGACAACTACGCCGTCGGCGAGGACCACATCCTGATGGTCGCGAGCGACCGGCTCAGCGCCTTCGACGTGATCATGGGCGAGCCGATTCCCGGCAAGGGCGTGATCCTCACGCAGATGGCGCTGTGGTGGTTCGACCGGCTCGGCCAGCTCTGCCCCAACCACCTGACCGGCGATACGCCCGAGAGCGTGGTCACGGCCGAAGAGGTGCCGCAGGTCACCGGCCGCTCGATGCTGGTCAAGCGGCTCAAGCCGATCCCGGTCGAGGCGGTGGTGCGCGGCTACCTCGCCGGCAGCGGTTGGAAGGAATACCAGGAAAGCCAGTCGGTCTGCGGCGTGCCGCTGCCCGAGGGCCTGACCAACGCGAGCAAGCTGCCGCGCCCGATCTTCACGCTCGCCGCCAAGGCCGCGGCCGGCGAGCATGACGAGAACATCAGCTACGACCGCGTGGTCGAGATCGTCGGCCCCAAGCTGGCGCAGCAGATTCGTGAGACCAGCATCGCGATCTACGAGACCGCCGCCCAGATCGCCCTGACCAAGGGAATGATCATTGCCGACACCAAGTTCGAGTTCGGCCTCGACGAGGCCGGCACGCTGGTGCTGATGGACGAAGTGCTGACGCCCGACAGCGCGCGCTACTGGCCCGTCGAAGGCTACGAGGCCGCGCTGGCCGCCGGCACCAACCCGCCGAGCTACGACAAGCAGTTCGTGCGCGACTGGCTCGAAGCGACCAAGATCAACGGCAAGCCCTGGGACAAGACGCCGCCGGCGCCGCGCCTGCCGGCCGAGGTGATCGAGAAGACCGCCGCCAAATACCGCGAAGCGCTCGAGCGCCTCACGGGCTGATTCTTCAGCGGGAGCCCGAGGAACTCAGCGTCGCCACGGTCCGCCCGCCGGCGTCGAGCAGCGCAAGCCGCCCGGCGCGAGGCTGTAGCTCGCCGTGCTCTGCAGGGCCGAGAGGAACTGCGCCTCGTTGGCGCCCCGCACCGGGTCCAGGCAGGCCATGCGCGTCGAGGCCAGCTGGCCGATCCTCAGCGTGATGCCGCTGCGCGTGAAAGTGCCCGAGACGCGGTTGCAGCCGCCCGAACCGCTGACGCGGCCGCTGCTGCGGTCGAACTGGATCTGTGCCTCGCCGCCCGGCGCGATGGGCTCGTCGCCCAGCTGCGCGAGGCGCCACACCGGCCCTTCGATCGGTTCGTCGAGGCTGATGCCGCTCCCGCAGCCGGTCAAGGTGGTCAGCAGCGCGGCCGCCGCGAGAACGGGGAGCGCAATGTGGCGGGCGAAGGAGCGCATGGCCAGTCTTTCCTTTTCAATCTGCAACAAGTTGAATCGGCGCCATCGTATGCGACGCCGCTTAGCTCGCCAATGCCACGCCGCCTGCCAACCGGGCCTGCACGCAGCGCCGCACGCTGGCCGGGGTGCCGTCGAGGGCCAGTAGCGCGGGCCATTCGGCCTGTGCCTGGCGCACCGTGTCGCGGGCGATGGCCATCAGCCGGGCCGGGCGCAGCAGCCCCGCTGAGCGCAGCAAGGCATCGAGCGCCGGCCAGTCGACGGCGCGCAGCTTGGCGTCGATGGCCCGGTTGACCGCGTAGTTGGCGGCCGGCACGTCCTCGAAGAAGGCCGCCACGCAGACCGGGTCGTAGAGCGGCGCCAGCACGGGCGCCACGCCGTCGGGGTAGCGCAGCGCCCAGTTCTTGAGGTGCGCGTCGCTGTTGCCCAGCAGGATGAAGGCAACGATGCGCCGCACGCACTCGCGCACGTCGGCCACCGGGTTGGGCGAGAGGCGGTCGAGCACGCGCAGCATGGCGGGCCAGTCGACCGCGAGGCCGCGGCCGTATTTCTGGCGCGGTTCGTACTGCAGCACCTGCGCGAACTCTTCCATGTGGATGCGCCCGCCCTCCAGCGTGCGGTCGAAGCGGCGCACCGCGAGGATCTGTTCGAAGGGCACCTGCTCGGGCAGGTCGGCATCGGCGCGGCCGATCACGCTGGCTTCGGCGCAGTCGAGACCGAGCGCGCCGCACAGGCGGTAGCCGGTGAACTCGTTGTCGACCAGGTCCGGGTGGCGCGTGGACGGCAGCTTGAGGATGAAGGAGCCGGCCGCGCCGTGGCGCCGCACCACGTAGCGCCGGCCGTCCTGCACCGCCGAGAACTTGGTCACCACGCCGGGAATGGCGGCGGCGTCTTCCACCGGCGACTCGACGAAGCCGGGCTCCAGCACGTCGAGCCCCAGCGCGGTGTGCCAGTGCCGCACGGTGTCGGGAATGCCTTCGGACGTCGGCACCGGCTCGACTTCGAGCGCGCCCATCAGGTCGTGGCCGGCGGCAGCGAGCAGTTCGAACTCGTCGTCGGCGCTGCAACCGCGCTGTTGCGCGAGGCGTTCGCGGTTGTGGCCTTCGGGCAGCAGGTTCTGGAAGTAGCTGGACCAATGCCCGTCGCTGCGCGAGACGCGGCCGTCGCGGGCCGAGGCGAGGATGGCGCGCGTCGCGGCCTCGTCGGCGCCGCGGTAGGCCAGCGAGAGCGTCGGCCGCGCGGGGTCGGCGATGTAGGCCTCGTCGAACGACACGCGCAGGATGTCGCCGTACTGCGAGAGATAGCCGATGGCGCGCCGCCCTCCGTTCGGCGCGTGCAGGGACATCCGCAGGTAGCGGATGCCGGTGTTGAACGCGGCGCTGGTGCTCACCTGCTTTCGTCAGCGAGGCTCTGCGCGATGGACGGCGGTGCGCCCACGCCCGCCGGCTGGCCCAGCAGGCGGCCGCCCGAGCGCACGAAGTCTTCGAGCTGCGGGCGCAGCGTGGCCGGCACGGGCATCAGCTCGAGCCCCAGCACGCGCGCCATTTCGAGCAGCGTCGAGAGCCGCGGATCGATCTGGCCGCTTTCGATGCGCTGCACCGTCATGCGCGAGAGGCCGGCCTGGGTGGCCAGTGCCTCCTGGCTCAGGCCGCCGGCCTTGCGCGCTTTTTCGAGTTCTTCGGTCAGTTGGATCATTAGAATGCGCTTTTTCGATAAATTGAGTAGTAATACTATCTATCCAAGGCTGATCAGGCAATAAACAAGCGACCCAAGGGTCGCTTGTTTATCTAAATGCGCATTTATCTGCGCATTTGACGCTTTCAGCTCAGCACCACGCTGCTGAGCCTGCGGCGGTACGTGGCCACCACCGGATCGTCCGGCGGAATCTGGCCGTCGGCCACCTTCACCTTGGGTGGCTCGATCAGGTCGAGGATCGCGATGTAGGTCTTGCGGGCGAGGTCTTCGCTCCAGCTCTTGTCGCGCATCAGTATGTCGAGCAGCTCGTCCATCGCATCGGTCCAGCGCTGTTCGGCCATCAGCAGCCGGGCGCGGCCGAAGCGGGCCTCGAAGTCGCGCTTGTTGGCCGCGATCTTGGTCTCGAACTCGGTGATTGCAGGCGCGGCGCCTGTGACGGGTGCTGCGAAATCGATAGCGTCCATCCAGCGCTGCACCGCATCGAAGCGGCGCACCAGCGTAGTTTTGGCGATCACCGGGGCGAAAGCGACCTTGGCGTCGTCGACACGGCCTTCCTGCAACAGCAGCTTGATGTAGTCGAAGCGGGCGTCGTCGTTGGCCGGGTCGGTGGCCACGGCGTGCTGCAGTTTTTCGAGC
This sequence comes from Variovorax sp. YR752, assembly GCA_945860785.1. Lineage (GTDB taxonomy): Bacteria > Pseudomonadota > Gammaproteobacteria > Burkholderiales > Burkholderiaceae_C > Variovorax. The sequence goes on from CAMATD010000049.1 coordinate 9,829, forward strand.
GCGCCCAGGGTGTCGCCCTCGGCCAGCGCTTCCTGCGCGGCCGCGCCTTCCGAAGCGGCTTCGGCCTCATCGGCGCCCGGCACGTGCTTGTCGAGGAATTCGCGGATCTTGTCGGCCGGAATGGCGCCGACAAAGCCGTCGACCGGCTGGCCGTCCTTGAACATCACGCAGAACGGGATGCTGCGCACGCCGAACATTTCCGACAGTTGCGACGAAATCTGCAGCACCTTGTCGGCGTCGAGCTTGGCCAGCGTGAAGCGGCCGGCGTACTCCACCTCGAGCTTTTCGAGCACCGGACCGAGCTGTTTGCAGGGTCCGCACCATTCGGCCCAGATGTCGAGCAGCACCGGCGTGGCGACGGAGCCTTCGACCAGTTCGGCCTGAAAATTTTCGAGAGTGATGTCGATCATCGGAACCAGCTGGGGGTGAAACGTAAAATTGAAACCATGAACGAAACCATTCAGGTCGGTGTAGTGATGGGCTCGAGCTCCGATTGGGAGACGATGCGCAACGCGGTCGAGATTCTCCAGCAATTCGGAATCAAGCACGAAGCGAAGGTGGTCTCGGCCCACCGGATGCCCGATGCGCTGTTCGCGTACGCCGAAAGCGCCGCCGGGCGCGGGCTCAGCGCGATCATCGCGGGCGCGGGCGGCGCGGCCCACCTGCAGGGCGTCGATTCGCTCTACAGCATCGTGCAGATGCCCAAGGGCGTGCCGGTGGCCACCTTTGCCATCGGCAACGCCAGCGCGGCCAATGCGGCGCTCTTTGCGGTGGCGATGCTGGCAGTGAACGATCCGGCGCTGCGCGCGCGGCTCGATGCCTTCCGCACGGCGCAGACCGCGGCGGCCGAGGCGATGACGCTGCCGCCGGTGGACGCCACCGCCCCTTCTCCTATTTCCCCGTTCTCGCCGCAAGGCGGGGGTGCGCTGTGAGCAACCACAACAACGACCTGCCCGTGCTTCCGGGCGCCACGCTCGGCGTGCTCGGCGGCGGCCAGCTGGGGCGCATGTTCGCGCACGCGGCCCAGCGCATGGGTTATTTCACCGCAGTGCTCGACCCCGATGCCGACAGCCCCGCCGGCCGAGTGAGCCACCACCACATCCACACCGACTACGCCGACGTCGACGGCCTGGCCCGCCTGGCCGGCCTGGCCGACGCGGTCACGACCGAGTTCGAGAACGTGCCGGCGCCTTCGCTGGAGCATCTGGCGGTGGCGCGGCCGGTGTCGCCCGGCGCGGCGGCCATTGCCATCGCGCAGGACCGCATCGCCGAAAAGGCCCACTTCACCCGCTGTGGCGTGCCCTGCGCACCCTACGCCGTCATCGAGACGGCCGTGCAGCTCGCCGCCGTCGAAGACCGCCTGCTGCCCGGCATCCTGAAAACCGCGCGCCTCGGCTACGACGGCAAGGGCCAGCAGCGCGTGAGCAACCGCGCCGAGCTGGTCGAGGCCTGGCAGGCCACGGGCTGCGTGCCCTGCGTGCTCGAGAAGATGCTGCCGCTGGAATTCGAATGCTCGGTGATCCTCGCGCGCAGCCGCGACGGGCAGATCGTGCACTTTCCGCCGCAGCGCAACCTGCACCGCGACGGCATCCTGGCCGTCACCGAGGTGCATGCGCAGAACATGCCCAAGACCGTGGCGCAGGGCGCGGTCAACTCCGCCAAGAGCATCGCGAACGGCCTGAACTACGTGGGCGTGCTGTGCGTCGAGTTCTTCGCGCTGGCCGACGGTTCGCTGGTGGTCAACGAAATGGCGCCGCGCCCGCACAACAGCGGCCACTACACGATGGAAGCCTGCGACGTGTCGCAGTTCGAGCTGCAGGTGCGCACGCTCGCCGGCCTGCCGCTGGCCGCGCCGCGCCAGCACAGCCCGGCGATCATGCTCAACCTGCTGGGCGACCTGTGGTTCGCCGAAGGCAGCGACAAGCCCGTGTCCCCGCGCTGGAGCGAAGTGCTCGCGCTGCCCGGCGTTCACCTGCACCTCTACGGAAAGATCGAGCCGCGCCGCGGCCGCAAGATGGGCCACCTGACCCTCACGGGCGCCACGCTCGAGAGCGTGCGCGCCACCGCCTCGCAGGCCGCCTTGCTGCTGGGCCTGCCGGCGGTGACCGCCGCCGACGTCGCATGATCCTCGACGGCCGATCCCTCGAGGCCATTGCCGAGGCCGTGCGTGTGCTGCGCGCCGGCGGGCTGGTCGCGTTCCCGACCGAGACTGTCTACGGTCTTGGCGCCGACGCGAGCAGCGACGCCGCCGTGGCCGCGATCTTCAAGGCCAAGGGCCGTCCGGCCGACCATCCGCTGATCGTCCACGTCGCGGCCGGCATCAAGGGCACCGAGTCGCTCTCGCGCTTCGCCCAGCCGCTGCCGCTGTTCGCGCAGAAGCTGATCCAGGCCTTCTGGCCCGGCCCGCTGACGCTGATCGTCACGCGCCAGCCCGGCGTCGGCGCGGCGGCGGCCGGCGGGCAGGACACCATCGGCCTGCGCTGTCCCTCGCATCCGGTGGCGCAGGCGCTGCTCGAAGCCTGTGCCGAGCAGGGCGTGCCGGGCGTCGCGGGGCCCAGCGCCAACCGCTTCGGCCGCGTGAGCCCGACCACGGCGCAGCATGTGCACGACGAGTTCGGCGATGCGCTCATGGTGGTCGATGGCGGCGCCTGCGAGGTCGGCATCGAGTCGACCATCGTCGACTGCAGCCGCGGCGCGCCCGTGCTGCTGCGCCCTGGCGTGATCACGCGCGCGCAGATCGAGGCCGCCGCCGGCGAGAAGCTGCGCGACCACGAGCTGCTCGACACCCCCGCCCCGCGCGCCTCGGGCACGCTCGAAGCGCACTACGCGCCGAACGCCAAGCTGCGGCTGATGGACGCCAAGGCCCTGCAGGCCGGCCTCGACGTGCTGGGTGCGAATGCCGCGCACATCGCGATCTGGTCACGCACCGCGTTGCGCTGCCGCTCGCAGCGCGTGCTCGAGCGGCGCATGCCCGACGACGCGGTGACCAGCGCGCAGCAGCTGTTCGCGGTGCTGCGCGAGTTCGACGCGCAGGGCGTCAAGCTGATCTGGGTCGAGACCCCACCCGACACGCCCGAATGGGAAGGCGTGAGAGACAGGCTCCAGCGCGCTTCAGTGGCCTGATCAGCCGCCGGCCGCCAGCACGGTCTGGAAGAAACCACGGGCCGAAGCCAGGCAGAACGGCGGCGCCAGCGTGCCGTGGTAGGCCAGGGTGACGGCCTGCGCCTTGTCGGCCGCGCTGCCCGGCGTGCTCTGCGCCAGCAGGTCCTTGGCCTGCGCGAAGCCGGCGCGCGCTGCCGAATAGGCATCGGTGGCAGCGGCACTCTCCAGGTCGACCACGCTCAGCCTCGCGGAGGGCATGCCCTTGGCGAGGAAGTAGCCGGCGGTGGCGCGGGTGCTGATGAAGTTCACGGTCGGATCGTTGGCGCCGCCGCACATCAGGACCGGCCGGGTCGGCACTCAGTTGCGCAGGTCGTTGGCGCGCGCCGCCTTGCGGAAGCCGACCGCCGGCTTGCAGTCCAGCGGCGAGGCCGTGCTCAGCGAAGCCGCCGTGGCGGGCAGCGCATTGCCGGGGCAGCCGTTGGCCTGGATGTCGGTGGCGGCCTGCGTCAGGTAGCTCTGGCGGATCAGGTTGTTGGCGCCATAGAAGACCGACAGCTGCGGGGTCAGCGGGCTCGGCACCGCATTGGCCGGGAACAGCGCGAGCTGCGGCAGCTTGCCGGTGGCGAAAAGGGTGTTGACGGGCGTCAGGCTCGGCAGCAGCGTGTCGATGCCGGTGGCGTACTGCGACTCGTAGACGTCGCTCGTGGCACTGTAGACATCGCCGAACTGCTGCTGCCAGCTGGTCGAGAGCAGCGGCACGAAGAGCGTGCTCCCCAGCGCCGGCCAGCCCTGGAAGGTGTAGTCCGTCAGCAGGCTGATGGCCGAGGGCGCCGAGCCGTCACCGTCTTGCCCGTGGCCTGCAGCTCGCGGTGCGCCGCCATCGCCACATAGCCGCCCTGCGAGTAGCCGGTAATCAGCAGCGAGCCGCTGTCGTTCGCGTCGATGGCCGAGAAGGTCTTGCGGGCCGCGGTCAGCGCATCGACCATGTCCTTGCCCTGCTGGTCGCCGTTGAGGTACGGGTGGTAGGCCAGCGTCGACTTGTCGTAGCCCGCGTAGTTGGGCGCCACCACGATGAAGCCCTGCGCCACGAGCATGGCGGCGACCAGCTGGCCTTCGCCGGCGGCCGGCTGGGTGGCGTCGGTCCACTGGGCGAGGTTGAAGTTGCGCGCGGCGGTGGTGCCGTGCGCATAGAGCACCACCGGCCGTGCGCCGCTGCAGGCCGGATCGTTGCCCGTGGCACCATGATCGCGGCGGTCGCATTGGTGGCCTCGTTCTTCGCGCCGATGGTGCGGTATTCGAGGGAGCGGGTGTCGATGCCGCACTTGGGCGTGCCGGCCACCTGCAGCAGCGCCTTGCCGCTGTCGCTGGCCTGGAGGCTGGCCTTGATCTGGTCGACCGACAACTGGGTGACCAGCGTGGGCGGCGTGGTGACGACCGAGCCACGGCCCGTGTTGCCGCCACCGCCCGAGGGCGGCGGGCCGAAGCTGAAACCGCCCCCGTCGTCGCCTCCGCCGCCGCAGGCTGCGAGCAGCAACGCGGCACCGGAGAGTGCGGCGAGCATCCGCGTTCTCATCATGAAAGGCTGATGGGCGCTTGAGGACTTCTTCTTCACGGCGTGTCTCCTGCGATTTTTGAATTCGAACGCGCGTTCGATTCTGGGCAGCGCCATGGCCGCGCGCAAGCGGCGTTCACCTACAGAAGTTTTCAGTACACGGCGGTCAGTTGTCCTGCGAGGCCCAATCGACGAGCGCGTCGAACGCCGCGCGCGCAGCGCCCGCGTTCTCGCCGTTGGCAATGGCCACCAGCACATAGCGCCGGCCGCTCGCACCGTGCACATAGCCGGCCACGCCGGAGGCATCGCGCAAGGTGCCGGTCTTCAGGTGGGCCGCGCCGCCCGAGCGCAGTGCGCGCTTCTTCAGCGTGCCGTCCACGCCCGTGGCCGGCAGCGAGGACATCAGCTCCGGCATCACCGGCGAGCGCCACGCCACCTGCAGCATCTTGCCGAGCGCCGCGGCGCTGATGCGCTCGTCGCGCGACAGGCCCGAGCCGTTGTCGAACACGGGCGGCGCTTCGCCGGTGCCGATGCGCTCGCGCCACCACTGGCCCAGCGCGCTGCGCGAAGCCTCGAAGGTGCCGCGGTTCTTCTGCGTGAGCCCGATCGTGAGGAACAGCTGCTGCGCCATCACGTTGTTGCTGTACTTGTTGATGTCACGGATCACCTCGGCCAGCGGCGGCGAGCCGAACTCGAAGGCCGGCTTGAGCCCCGCGGGCACGCGGCCTTCGCGCATCTGGCCGCCGACGCGACCGCCCATCTCGGCCCACATGCCGCCGAGCGCGCGCAGGCTGTAGGTGCGCGGATCGCCATACGCCACGGCCCAGCTCTTCTCGCCGCAGGCGGCCGGAAAGCCGCCGTTGAAGCGGATGCGGTTGACGTCGCTGAAGTCGGGCCGGAGCGCGGCGCGCCAGTCGCCGCATTCGCCGGGCGCGAGCGCCACCGTGGACGGCATCGCCACGCTCGCGAGCGGCGGGCTCGTAGCTCACGCGCGCGATCTGGCCGTTGCGGTCGGGCGCGATCTGGCCGTTGCGGTCGGGCGCGAAGCTCATGTTGACCGACTTGAAGTTGATCAGCAGCGCATCGGGCGAGGCGTTGTAGGGCCGCAGCGGCTCGCCGTCGAAGGCGCTCGGGTCGTTCTCGACCGTGTTCTCGAAGGCGCTGCGGTCGATCACGATGTCGCCGCTCACCGTGGTGATGCCGAGGCCCTGCACATGGCGCAGCAGCAGCCACACGCGCTCGAGCACCAGCTTTGGATCGCCCTGGCCCTTGATGTAGAGGTTGCCGTTGAGCACGCCGTTGCTCAACGTGCCGTCGACGTACACCGGCGTGTTCCAGCTGTAGGCGGGGCCGAGCAGGTCGAGCGCCGCGTAGGTGGTGACCAGCTTCATGATTGATGCCGGGTTTACCGGCACCTGCGTGCGCCAGGCCAAGCGCGGCGGGCGCACGCCGTCGGCATCGATCACCAGCATCGTCACGGCCTCGCGCGGCACCTTGGCGCGCGCCAGCGCGGCATCGACTTCGGGCGGGAGGGCTTGCTGGGCGAAGGCGCTGACCGAGGCCAGCGTGGCGAGGGAGAAGAAGAGGGACGGGATCAGGCGGACGGCAAAGGGCATCCGCCGATTATCCCGGCGCTATGCGGCCGAGAAGACGTGCAACGCCGCGTGATACAGCAGCATCACCGTCTTGGCGTCGACGATGCGGCCGTCGGCCACCATCGCGAGCGCCTCGTCGATGCCTAGCTCCAGCACCTCGATGTCCTCACCCTCCTCGGCCAGCCCGCCGCCGCTGCCGATGCGCATCGACGGCTCGTAGGGCGCGACGAAGAAGTGCAGCTTCTCGGTCACCGAGCCGGGGCTCATGAAGGTCTCGAAGATCTTCTGCACCGTGCCGAGCCGGTAGCCCAGCTCTTCTTCGACCTCGGCGCGGATGCGTTCTTCGGGCGCCGCGTTGTCGAGCAGACCCGCCGCCGCCTCGATCAGCAGGTCGTCATGGCCGTTGGCGAAGGCCGGGTAGCGGAACTGCCGCGTCAGCAGCACGGTGCGCTGCGCGAGGTTGTAGGGCAAAAGCGTGGCGCCGTTGCCGCGGTCGTAGGTCTCGCGGTCCATGCGCTGCCACTGGCCGTCGTTGCGCAGCCACTCGAAGCGGGTGGTCCGGAGCACGTACCAGTTGTCGGAAAGGAGGGTGACTTCGTGCACCCGGACGCGGTCATGGATGGTCATGGGCGGCGAGCATAGGCGCGAATTCGTGCAATATCAAGAATTATCAAGAAAATTCGTGCAGAAAACGTGCAGGCCCTTTACCATCGCGCCATGCTCACCCGCCAGCGCAAGCAACACATCCTCTCGGTCCTGCAGCGCGACGGCAATGTCGTCGCCAAGTCGCTCAGCGAAGAACTCGCGCTCTCCGAAGACACCATCCGCCGCGACCTGCGCGAGCTGGCGGCCGAGGGTCTGCTGCAACGCGTGCATGGCGGCGCGCTGCCCATTGCGCAGGCCGACATCGACTTCGCCAGCCGCCAGCAGCTCGCGCCCGACGAGAAAGTGGCCATCGGCCGCGCCGCCGCGCGCTTGGTGAAGCCGGGGCAGGTGGTGTTCATCGACGGCGGCACCACGGCCGTACAACTCGCGCGCCATTTGCCGAAGAACCTGCAGGCCACGGTGGTGACCCACAGCCCCTCGGTCGCGATCGAGCTGGCTTCGCACACGCAGCTCGAGGTGGTGCTGATCGGCGGGCGTCTCTTCAAGCACTCGCTGGTGGCGGTGGGCGCGGCCGCCATGGGCGCCATCGCGCGCATCCATGCCGACACCTATTTCATGGGCGTCACCGGCGTGCATGCCGAGGCTGGACTGACCACCGGCGACATCGAGGAGGCCGAGATCAAGCGCGCGCTGATGGCTGCAGCGGCCGAGACCGTTATGATGGCCTCGTCGGAGAAGCTCGGCGCGGCGTCGGCCTGGGTGGTCAACCCGGTCAGTGCGGCGACGAGCCTCCTGGTATCGCCGGAGGCGCCCTCCAAGGCGCTGGCGCCGCTGCGCAAGGCTGGGCTGACCATCCTGCGCAGCGACGGCACCGGGTGATTGGCGCGATTGGCGGACGCGCCCACGAGGCGCCTCGATAATCGGGGGATGCCCACCGCGCCCCGTTCCCTGTCCAAGCTGCTGGCCTTCGACACCAGCACCGAGCACCTGTCGGTGGCGGTGTGCCACGGCGACCGGCTGCTGGCACACAACGGCGTGGGCGGTGCGCAGTCGTCGACCACCCTGCTGCCGCTGATCCAGCAGCTGCTGGCCGAGGCGGGGCTCGCGCTGGCCGACCTCGACGCCATCGCCTTCGGCCGCGGCCCGGGTTCGTTCACCGGCCTGCGCACGGCCTGCTCGGTGGCGCAGGGCCTGGCCTTCGGTGCCAATGTGCCGCTCTTGCCGGTCGACACGCTGCTCGCCGTGGCCGAGGAGGCGCGCCACGCCTTCGGCGCCCGCCAAGTGGTGGCCGTGCTCGATGCGCGCATGGACCAGCTCTACGCTGCGAACTACGACTTCGAGGCGAATGGCCCGCTCGGCGGCGACGAAGAGCCCCTGCTGCTGTCACCCGAGGCGCTCGACGTGCCCGCCGGCTGGGCGCTGGCCGGCAATGCCTTTGCCGCCTACGGCCCGCGCTTGGCGCCGGCCTCGGCCCGCCACGAGGTGCTGCCGACCGCCACCGCCATGCTGCGGCTGGCCCCCGCATTGCTCGCGGCGGGGCGTACCGTTCCGGCGGCACAGGCTTGGCCGCTCTATGTTCGCGATAAAGTGGCGCAAACCACCGAGGAGCGCGCCGCCATCAAGGCAGCCGCTGCTGCTGCCGTTATTCCACCAACCACCGCATGAGTGCCGTCCTTCAGCCCGTCGAAGCCCGCCTCGAACCGCTCACCATCGAGCGGATCGACGCCGTCTGCGCAGTCGAGCTGACGGCCTACACCCACCCGTGGACACGCGCGAACTTCACCGATTCCATGGCCGTCGGCTATCACTGCCAGTGCCTGCTGGCGTCCGTGTCGAGTCCGGAGTTGCAGACGCCCGTCACCAGCCTGGGCGAGACGCTCATCGGCTATTTCGTCGCCATGAAGGGCGTCGACGAGGTGCACCTGCTCAATTTCACCGTGGCGCCGGCCTTCCAGCGCCAGGGCTGGGCGCCGCTGATGCTCGAGGCGCTGACCGGCTGGTCGCGCGGCGAGGGCGCGCAGTGGCTCTGGCTCGAAGTGCGCGAGAGCAACCGGCGCGCGCTCGACATCTATACGCGCCAGGGCTTTCGCAGTGTCGGCGTGCGCAAGGGCTACTACCCGGCGTTCGAAGGCAAGCGCGAGGATGCGGTTGTCATGAGTTTGCGGTTGAACGAAACAGGCTCCGCCTGGGGAGCCCTGAGATGAACGCCGTGCAGACATTGAAGCTCGATGCGCGCCAGCGCGCGATGCTCGACGAGATGGGCGTCAAGGTCTGGTGGCCGATGCCTGAAGTGGTCGAAGAGGCGCCTGTCGTTGCAGAAGCGATCGCGGTGGCGCCGGAACCGGAGCCGGTCACCGAGCGGTACGTTGCGGAGGAAGTGCCAGTCGCCGCGCCGCCGCCCGCTCCCATCGCAAGACCCGTGGCGGCACCCGCACCAGTCGCGCGACCGACCTCGGCGCCCACAGCGCATGGTGCCGCCGTGCTGGTCGAAGCGCCCTGCCGCCTCTATGCCGACGCGGCCGAAGCCTCGGCATCGCCGCAAGGCGGCTGGCTGGTCGTGGCCGACATGCCGCCCGAGGCCGACGGCCGCCACGGCGAGCCCTTCTCGGGCGACGCCGGCCGGCTGCTCGACAACATGCTGCGCGCCCTGAAGCTGCACGACGGCAAGACGCCGGTGCACCTGATGCGCACGCACCGCGGCGTGGGCGCAGGCCAGCCCGGCAGCCCGCGTCCGATGGCGGAAGCTTTCGAGGAACATGCCGCCGCGCTGGCGCCCAGCCTCGTGCTGGCGATGGGCCCGCTGGCCGCGCAAAGCCTGATGCAAAGCGGCGACCCGCTCGGCAAGCTGCGCGGTCGCGCCGTGCCGCTGGCGTCGGTCAACGGTGTGCCGGTGGTGGCGACCTACCACCCGGCGTATCTGCTGCGAAACCCGGCCGACAAAGCGCGCGCCTGGGCCGATTTGTGCCTCGCGGCCGAACAACAAACGCCGTCGAATTGAGGGCCTGCGGGCGGGGTCCTTAAAATCGGGCCCCATGACTTTCCTCGACAAGCTGGCCGCCGCACAGCAAAAAAACGGTTCGTTGCTCTGCGTGGGGCTCGATCCCGAGCCAGCCAGATTCCCCGGGGGATACAAGGACGACGCCACCCGCATCTATGACTTCTGCGCGCGCGTCGTCGACGCGACGGCCGACCTGGTCATCGCCTTCAAGCCGCAGATCGCCTACTTCGCCGCGCACCGCGCCGAAGCCCAGCTCGAGAAACTGATGGAGCACATGCGCCGCAACGCGCCCCACGTGCCCGTGATCCTCGACGCCAAGCGCGGCGACATCGGCTCCACCGCCGAGCAATACGCCATCGAAGCCTTCGAGCGCTACGGCGCCGATGCGGTGACGCTCTCGCCCTTCATGGGTTTCGACTCGGTGGCGCCCTACCTCAAGCACCAGGGCAAGGGCGCCTTCCTGCTGTGCCGCACCAGCAATCCCGGCGGCGCTGACCTGCAGGGCCAGCGGCTGGCGGACATCGAAGGCCAGCCATTCCTCTATGAACACGTCGCCAAATTGGCGCAGGGACCGTGGAACCTCAACGGCCAGCTCGGCCTGGTGGTGGGTGCGACCTACCCCGCTGAAATCGAGCGGGTGCGGGCGCTGGCGCCGACGGTGCCGCTGCTGATCCCGGGCGTCGGTGCCCAGGGCGGCGATGCGGTCGCCACCGTGCGCGCCGGCTGGCGCGCCGATGCGCCGATCATCGTGAACTCGTCGCGCGCCATCATCTATGCCTCGTCGGGCGAAGACTTTGCCGATGCGGCGAAGAACGCCGCACGCACCACGCGCGACGCGCTGGAAGCCGCCAAGCCCTGAGCCTTCAGGCCCGGCGCAGACGGGTGAAGAGCTCGAACTCCCAGTTCCGCATGCCCAGCAGCAGGGTGTAGCCTTCGCGGTCCTTCGCCGACAGCTTCTGGTCGGTCTGGTGCTGCTGCGCAAAGTCCTGCGCCACGCGCTGCAGCCGCTCCAAGAAGGCCGGCGCCAGCGAGCGGCTGATCGAGCCGTGCACCAGCAGCAGCCCCTCGGCCGGGCCGTCGAAGCCGCCGCGGTAGTAGTCGAGCACCACGTTCTCGCGGAAGAACTCCATCACCGGGCCGTGCGGCCGCCAGCGGAAGGTCTTGGCGAGCTTCAGGCGATACCGGTTGAGCGGCCGCAGCTCGATGATCCCGATGCGGTCCAGCTGCGCCAGGCAGCCGATGCACTCGGCCTCGCTGATCCGGTAGGCCGTGACGATCTGCTCCAGCGTCCACTGGCTCAGCACGCTGAGCGCCACCAGCAGCAGCTTCTTGTCCTTGACCACCGCCTTTTCCTGCTCGTGCGTCAGCTCCTTGAGCAGCGGCTGGGCGTCGGCCACACGCCGGGCGAGTTCGGCAAAGTCGATCTTCAGGGCGCGGCAGATGGCATCGACGCGCGACAGCGGCATGTCGCTCTTGGCCAGCATCCGCTTGACGCTGGATTCGGCCATGTCGAGCGACCGGGCCAGATCAGCGTAGGTCATGCGGGCGCTCTTGAGTTCGTTCTTGAGGGCGAGTACGAGGTCGACGGTGGTGCTCATGAAGGGGAGGGAGGGGCGTTGGGGTATTAAAAGAAGATACCGGAGGGTGTGAATTAGTGCCTCGTATCGATTCTCGATGCCTGCAGAGAGGCTGGCAACTAAATTCCGCGGCTCGTTACCCATCCAACCGAGGACCGCCATGCTGCTGCCCTCTCTCAGCCGCCGCGAACGCGGACTGCTTTTCACCTTCGCGCTGCTCACGCTGATCGCCTTCTTCGGCCCGGCGCTGCCGGCCGTCGATGTGGCGTTCGCCTCGGCCTTCGCCGACGACCGTGCCTGGCACGGCCTGCCGAACGCGATGGACGTGCTGAGCAACGTGCCCTTCGTGGTGATCGGCTTCCTCGGGCTGTACCGGCTGAACCGGATCGACCGCTCGCACCAGGAGGCGCTGGCCGAGTTTCCGCTGGCCCCGCCCGCCAGCGACCCGCCGGACAACACGCTGGACTGCGCCTGGCTGTTCTTCGCGGGCCTGATCGCCACGGCCGCGGGCTCGGCCTTCTACCACCTGATGCCCGATGCCCCCCGGCTCGCGGCGGACCGCGCCGGCATGGCGGTGGCCTTTGCGGGGCTGATCGGTATCGCGGTCTGCGAGCGTGTGAGCCAGCGCGCCGGCTGGCCGGTGGCGTGGTTCGTCCTGACGGCCGGCCTGCTCGCGGCGGAGGTGTGCCAGGAAACCGGCAACGTCATGCCCTGGGCGCTGGTGCAGTTCGGCGGCATGGCGCTGGTGCTCACCCTGGTCTTGGCCACGCCGATGCGCGGCGCGGTCGGTCTCAAGCTGGGCTGGGTGATCTTCTTCTACGCACTGGCCAAGGTCTTCGAGCTGGCCGACCAGCCGATCTACGAGGCAACGCGGCACATCGTTTCCGGTCACACGCTCAAGCACCTGGCGGCATCGCTGGCAGGTCTGCCGGTCCTGCTGGCGCTCAGGAAGCTCGAGAAGGGCTGGCAAGCGAGCCTGCTGCGGCACAAGCCCGACGCAGCCGCCCTGACGGCATGAAATGGAACCACCCCCAGGCTTCGCGCACTGCGTGTCGCTGCGCCAACCCCCTTCGAGGGGGCAACACCAGCGGCCCGGCAAAGCCGGTTCCGCGGTGTTCCCCGAAGAAGCGATGATGGTTTCATCAAGTTCGAGCGCATGTGGCGCAGTAGAAAACTGAGAGGAGATTGCTTCGAATGACAACCCCCGCCGCTGCTGCCGCCCCCGTGGCTCACGAAGCGAACGCCCACGCCAACCAGGTCGCCCTTCTTCTGGACGCAGTTCTCGGGCGCGGCCAACGACAACCTCTTCAAGTTCGCCTTCACGGTCATGGTGACCTACCAGCTCCAGCTGAGCTGGATGCCGCCGGTCATGGCGGGCCTGGCGATCGGGGCGCTGTTCATCCTGCCGTTCCTGCTGTTCTCGGCCACCTCGGGCCAGCTGACCGACAAGTTCGACAAGACGAAGATGATCCGCTTCGTCAAGAACCTCGAGATCGTGATCATGCTGCTCGCGGCCTGGGGCTTCGTGCGGGCCGACGCGGTGGTGCTGCTGGGCTGCGTGTTCCTCATGGGGCTGCACTCCACGCTGTTCGGGCCGGTCAAGTTCGCCTACCTGCCGCAGGTGCTCGATTCGCGCGAGCTGACCGGCGGCAACGGCATGGTCGAGATGGGCACCTTCGTCGCAATCCTGCTGGGGCAGGTGGCGGGCGGGCTGCTGGTGGCGGTGCCGCAGATCGGCCACACGAGCGTGGCCGTGGCCTGCGTACTGCTCGCGCTGGTCGGACGCGGCGTGGCGCACCATTCCGCCGGCGCCGGCCACCGATCCGGGCCTGGTGATCAACTGGAACCCCTGCAGCGAAACCTGGCGCAACCTGAAGCTCGCGAACAGCAACGTGGTGGTGTTCCGCTCGCTGTTGGGCATTTCGTGGATGTGGTTCTTCGGCGCGGTGTTCCTGAGCCAGTTCCCGAGCTTTGCCAAGGAAGTGCTGCATGGCGACGAGCAGGTGGCTTCGCTGCGGCTGGTGGTGTTCTCGATCGGCATCGGCGTCGGCTCGCTGCTGTGCGAGACGCTGAGCCGCCGGCAGGTGGAAATCGGCCTCGTGCCGCTGGGCGCGATCGGCATGAGCGTGTTCGCGATCGACCTGTACTTTGCCTCGCGCGCGCTGCCCCCCGTGGCCGAGATGGGCCTCGGCGCCTTCGTGCACCAGCCCGCCCACTGGCGCGTGATGGCCGACCTGGGGCTGCTCTCGCTGTTCGCGGGCCTCTACAGCGTGCCGATGTACGCGCTGATCCAGCTGCGCAGCCAGCCCACGCACCGCGCGCGCATCATCGCGGCGAACAACATCCTCAATGCGCTGTTCATGATCGGCAGTTCGGTCATCGCCGGCGCGCTGCTCGGCGCGGGCTTCACGATCCCGCAGATCTTTTGTTCACCGGCATCGCCAACGCGGTGGTGGCGTTCTACATCTTCATGCTGGTGCCCGAGTACCTGCTGCGCTTCGTGGCCTGGGTGCTGTCGCGTTTTGTCTACCGCTTCGACATCAAGGGCGACGAGCATATTCCCGTCGAAGGCGCGGCCGTGCTGGTGTGCAACCACGTGAGCTTCATCGACGCGGTGCTGCTGATGGCGGCGAGCTCGCGGCCGATCCGCTTCATCATGGACCACCGCATCTTCAAGGTGCCGGTGCTCGGCTGGCTGTTCAAGCTGGCCAAGGCGATCCCGATCGCGCCGCAGAAGGAAGACCCTGCCGCCTACGAAGCGGCCTTTGCCAAGGCGCTGGCCGTGCTGCGCGAGGGCGACCTGCTCGCGATCTTCCCCGAGGGCGCGATCACGCGCGACGGCCAGCTGCAACCCTTCAAGGGCGGCGTGATGAAGATCGTCGAAAGCGCACGCGCCGAAGGTATCGAGCCGCCGGTGATCCCGATGGCGCTGACCAACCTCTGGGGCTCGTACTTCAGCCGCATCGAGCTGCGTGGCGGCGAGCAGGTCGCCATGGCCAAGCCTTTCCGCCGCGGCTTCTTCAGCCGCGTGGGCCTCAACGTCGGCCAGGCCGTGCCGCCGTCGAAGTGAAGCCCGAAGCGCTGCAGCAGCGCGTGAGCGGATTGCTGGCCGCCTGATCCATGAGGCGGGGCCTCGCCGGCGCACAAGGCGCCGGAAAGTATCTCTTCGGGATACCTGTAGCGGCTAAAACCGAAACTGGTCGAAGCATTTGAGCCCCGCGGTGCGGGGGCGAACCATCATTCGCCCACCTTCACTACGCCGCGAGGCTTTCATGCAACCCTTCTCGTCCACCACTGCTTCGGTCCGGCGCCATGCGCGAGCCTCGATGGCCGCTGTCCTGATCGCCGCCTGCACCGCGCTGGCCGGCGTTGCTGTTCCCTTCCAAGCCCACGCCCAGAGCGAGGCCTCGGCTGTCCTCTCGATGCTGCCCGTGGCTTCGGTGGTCGCAGGCGCATCGGCCGTCGGCGCTTCCGCCACGGCCGTGGTTGCCGTGCCCGCGGCGCTCTCGGTGGGCGGTTCGATGCTCACCGTGATCGCGGTCGAGGCTTCGGCCGATGGCACCGTCTACTTGCTCGAACGCGCCTCGGACGGCGCACGCGCCAGCGTCAAGGTGATGGGACGCGCCGCCAACGGCGTGTCCGCCACGGTCGGCGCGAGCGTGCTCGTCAGCGTGATCGGCACCGGCCTCGTGCTGTCGGCCGCGGGCGAGGTGCTGGCCTTCGTGCCCAACGCCGCCGGCCGTGCGCTGCTCTACAACGAGAAGCTGTCATGAAGCTCGCGCTCCCGGCGCTTCTGGTGCTTCTGGTGCTCGCGATGGCGCTGCCCTTGCAGGCGCAGGCCGGCCGTTCGTGCGAGCAGGTCAATCCGACCACGGCCCTGATCGTGAAGGGCATGCAGCTGGCCGAGCGCACCTCGCAGGCGCTCGATGCCAGCGGCGCCCGCGTCGTCGTGCTGGCGCGCGCCGGGCAGGACCTGAGCAAGTACGGCCTGCGCTATTCGCACCTCGGCATTGCCTACAAGACCGAAGAGGGTCCGTGGCGCGTGGTGCACAAGCTCAACCAGTGCGGCACCGCGGTGGCCGCGGTCTACCGCCAGGGGCTGGGCGAGTTCTTCCTCGATGACCTGTGGCGCTACGAAGCCGCCTGGGTCGTGCCCACGCCGCAGGTGCAGACGCAGCTGCTGGCCGCACTCAACGAGTCGCCTTCGCGCATCGTGCGGCTGCACGTCGCGCCCTACAGCATCGTGAGCTACGCCTGGGGGCAGAAGTACCAGCAGTCGAACCAGTGGGCCGTCGAAACGCTGGCCGCGGCCATGGAGCCCGCCACCATCGGCAACCGCACGCAGGCGCAGGCCTGGATGCAGTTCAAGGGCTACGAGCTGACCACGCTCAAGCTCGGCCCGCTCACCCGCCTGGGCGGCCGCGTCGGTTCGGCCAACGTGGCCTTCGACGACCATCCGAACGACAAGCGGTTTTCGGACCGCATCGAGACGGTGACGGTCGATTCGGTGTTCGCGTGGATGCCGCGCGCGGGGCTGGGCGCAGCGCCGGTGACGTTCAGGCTGCAGTAAATAAAAAATCTCTTCCGAAAGAATGAAATGAGCAAGTCATTGCGCCTCTCCGAAAAATGGTTTCGCCGCGGCCTCTGGCTGGTGGCGCTGGTGTTCGCGAGCTTCCTGATCGGCCTGGGCAGCACGGTCGTGAGCGACCTGCCGCAGGTCGAACGCATGCGCGGAATCGTCGATTTCATCGACAAGCCGGCGGCCGAGCCGCTGCGCAACACCATCAAGGCCTCGGAGGCCGCCGAGCTGCAGGCCGCGCGCGACCTCGACCAGATCCGCCTGCAGCTCAACGCCGCGCAGCAGGCCAGCGCCAACGCGCGCGAGACTTTCAGCAACTGGATCGCCACCCGGCGCGCCACCGCGCAGCCCGACCAGGACGTGGAGCTGATCGCACGGACCAAGGCGCTCGACGCGTTCAAGCAGCGGGAGGACGAAGTCCAGCGCCAGGTCGGCGCGCAGCAAAAGATCATGCTCGACGCGCGCCAGGCCGAGCAGCGCGCCCGCACGGCGCTGTCGGAACTGGAGCGCGACGCGCAGAAAAAGCTCGACGCCAAGTACCGCTCGCATCGAGCTGCGCGTGTTCGCCTACCGCCTGGCGCTCACGCTGCCCCTGCTGATCGCGGCCGGCTGGCTGTTCGCGAAGAAGCGCAAGAGCACCTACTGGCCCTTCGTCTGGGGCTTCATCTTCTTCGCGCTGTTCGCCTTCTTCGTCGAGCTGGTGCCGTACCTGCCGAGCTACGGCGGCTATGTGCGCTACGTGGTGGGCATCGTGCTGACCGTGCTCGTGGGGCGCTACGCCATCGTCGCGCTCAATGCGTACCTCGCGCGCCAGAAGCTCGCCGAGCAGCAGCCCGACCAGGTGCGGCGCGAGGAACTGAGCTACGACGTCGCGCTCGCGCGACTCGGCAAGAGCGTGTGCCCCGGCTGCGAGCGGCCGGTGGACCTGAAGAACGACGAGATCGACTTCTGCCCGCACTGCGGCATCGGCCTGTTCGACCACTGCGGCCAGTGCGAGACGCGCAAGAGCGCGTTCCCGAAGTTCTGCCATGCCTGCGGCACTTCGGCCGCGCCGCATGCGCCGCTCGCGTCTGCATCCGGCACTGCGGATTCGGTCACATCTGGAAGCGCCCCACTGCCGGCCGTGTAGCGGGATCGCCGCATGCCCGTGCTACAACGTCCGGCTGCGGCGAATCAGCGGCCGCAGATCCGGGCAGGGCCCGGGTCCCTCCCATCCTCATCACCTTGACGGAGCAAAAGCATGAGCATTTTCGGCAGCATCCTTTCCAAGATTTTCCCGTCCGCCAACGCCGCCAACGCACCTGCGGCCGCACCGGCACCCGCGGACGCCCCGGCCGCCGCGCCCGCCGCAGCGGCACCGCCGCCCGCTATCACGGTGGTGGACGTCGAGGCCCTGCTCGACGGCATGCCCGGCGCCAGCAGCCTGAACTGGCGCACCTCCATCGTCGACCTGATGAAGCTGCTCGGCCTGGACAGCAGCCTCGATGCCCGCAAGCAACTCGCCGCCGAGCTGAGCTACGGTTCCGACACCAGCGACAGCGCCAAGATGAACATCTGGCTGCATCGTCAGGTCATGACCAAGCTGGCTGCCAATGGCGGCAAGGTTCCTGCCGAACTGCGCGACTGATCGTTCGCGATCCACCCAGCAAAAAGCCCGGCATTGC
>CAMATD010000050.1 GCA_945860785.1 Variovorax sp. YR752
TGTGGAACTCGCCCTTCTTCAGGTCGACGAAGCGGCTTTCGGGGCGGCCCGCATTGCGGTTGTCGAGCACCTCGAGCCGCGCGCCCCGGGGCAGCGTGGTCTGGTCGACGCGCAGCACGTGCGTGACGGGCTTGAGGCCATAGAGACTCCACTTGCCCTCCACGTCGGTGATGACGTGGGTGCCGTCTTCCATGTAGAGGCGCACGCCGGGCACGCCGATTTCGTCGTCGCCCTCCTGCCGGCCGTCGCGCTTGCAGTCCATGTAGACCTTGCCGAATAGGAAGGCGTCGTCGGAGAAGACGCCGCCGGTCACGCGCACGGTCCAGTTGGCCAGGTTCGACTGCATCGGGCCCGAGTTCGCGCGGGCGCGGTTGACGGCGTCGCCGTTGGTGGGTGCACCCACGCCGATGCGCACGCGATAGCGCACCGTGGCCGACTGGTCCACGCCCAGCTTCAGCGCCGGGTAGCTGAAGACCAGCTGCGGACCCGCACCGCCGGCCGGATTGACCGCCACCGAACCGTTCAGGCGCGCGCTGTTCGCCACGTAGGCAAAGCCCGGCGGCAGGCTGTCGGCCAGGCTCACGCCGGTGACCGGAAAGCCCGTCTTGTTGGTGACGACCAGCGCGTAGTCCATGAAGTCGCCGAACTCGACCTGGCGCTTGCTGCCTTCCTTGCGCAGCACCAGCCCGAGCACATTGCCCGGCTCGAGCGGGATGTGGTTGTGCACCACGTCGCAAGCGACGCCCGAGGCGTTGAAGCCCGCGTTGACCGAGAAGTAATAGGTGGTCGGATCCGCGCCCTGCGGCGGTCCGGCATTGGGCGCGATGGCGCCGCAGCTGCCGAAGGTGCCGGCCGTGGCGGGAATGAGCTGCGAAGGCGCCACATAACCGCTGGCAGCGGGCGGCACCACGCCAAGCGCATAGGTGCACGAGCCGGTGACCGGCGGCGACTGCAGGAAGAACTGGTAGCCCCCGTCGGCACCCGTGGCCATCGACACGCTGCCGTTGGCGTTGACCGTGTAGATGCCCGACGCGCCGCCGTAGAGCTGGTCCGCGGTGATCGGCATGACCGGCCCGCTGCTGCACGACTGGCGCGTGAAGGTGACGACCGCGCCGGCCACCGGCTCGCGCGTGACGGCGTTGTAGACCGTGCCCTGCGGATCGGCCAGCAGCGACTGCACCGAGCTGGCGCTCGCCACCACCAGCATGGCCGGCGTGACGTTGACGGTGTTCTGGTCGAAGGCCGCGGCCCAGGCCTTGTTGGTGAGCGCCATGCGGCCACTGACCACGCCGGGCTTCTGCGTGACGCGCACGGTGAACGACAGCTCTTCGCTCTGGCCCGGCGCGAGCGCGCGGCTGCCGTCGGTCACGCTCAACACGGCTTCGGTCGGCAACTTGAAGGGGTCGCTGCTGGCGAGCGCTTCGCGGTCGCAAGTGGCACGGCCGGTGAAGCCGCCCGCGGCATTGAGGATGCCGTTGCGCGCCTTCGGCGGACCGGTCAGCTCCCAGGCGGCCACGAGGCCGTCGGGCTTGTCCATGTCGAAGGTGCAGTTGAGGTTGTCGATGAGCCGCAGGTTCGGCGCCGCGGCAACGCCGGTGTTGGTCACCTTGAGGTGGTAGTCGAGCTCGTACACGCCCTGCGCCACGCGCCGCGCCACCGAGGCGGTCTTGACCAGCGTGAGCGTGGGCAGCTGCGTGGACACCGGCGTGGGCGAGCTGTCGTTGTTCGGATTGCCGTCGCCGTCGGCGTCGGGGTTGCTGCCGTTGACCGAGTCGTCGAAGGCCACGGGCGAGCCGCCGGGCGTGAGCGCGCCCTGGGCGCGCACGGTGTTGTAGAGCGTGCCGGCGCGGCCGCCGACATGGAAGCGCACGTCGAAGCGCACGGTGAACTGCGCGCCCACCGGCAGCACGGCGCCGGGCGCCAGCAGGTTCTGCGCGCCGGCGGTGCCGTTGAACGCGCTGTCGGTCGCGACCACGGTGCCGCTCACGCCGTTGCCCTGGTTGCTCGCGACGGCCAGCGTGCCGGGCACGATGGTGTACTGGTTGACGGCAGGCACGGCCGCCGAGGTGAAGCTGCCGAACTGCGTGGTGCCGCTGCCTTCCAGCACGTCGGTCGCCTGCACGCCGTAGAGCCACACCGCGCCGTAGTTGCGCACGTTGACGCTGAAGCTCACGGTGGCGGTGCCGTCGAGCTGGCCGTCGGTGCCGCGGTTCATGCGCGGCGTCGAGGCCGCCTTGGCCACGCCGATGCGGTTCTGGCTCGAGGTGATGACCACCGTGTTCGACGGCGATACCGCCGGTGCCACGCCGTCGTTGTAATAGCTCTGCGCGGTGTTGCGGATGTCGCCGCTCTGGTCGGCCTTGACCTGCACCGCGAACTGCATGGCGATCGACGCATTGCGCGACAGCGGGGTCGGCACGCCGATGGCCACCTCGACGGCCGAGGCGTCTTCGGCGGTGCGGTAGCTGAAGTCCGGATCGCCCGGCAGGCGGAACAAGCGCACCGCGCCGGCCGCCGTGCTTTGCACGGCTGCCCGCGATGTAGCGCGTGCCCGCGGGCACGAGGTCGCGCACCAGCAGCAAGCTGGTGGGTGTGCCGTTCACAAGAATCGGCGAGCCGGCCGGTGCGGCGGTGTTGCCGGGGCGTGCGTCGCGCGCGCCGATGTTGGTGCCCGACACCGTGAAGTCGATGCGCGTGGTGCCTGGAACGACGATGCCCGGGTAGCTCGCGGACTTGGTGATGGCGAGCACCGCCACGTCGCCCACGGTGACGGTGTCGCGGTTGGCCGCGCTGAGGTTCTGCAGCGCTGTGGTGGCCGTGATCACCGCGCAGGCATTGCCGGCGGCCGTGGCGGGGATGGTGCCCTGCACCAGCAGCGCGGCGGTTTCGCCGGGCCGCAGCGCAACGGCGCCGCCGGCGCCGAGCGGCACCACCGGGTCGGCCGCATCGACCACGCCGTTGTTGTTGGTGTCGCGCACCACGCGCAGCGCCGAGAGGCCGAGCGCGCCGGCCGCGCAGCCTGCGCCGTTGTTGACGAGGCCGATGGTGTAGCTCGACGGCACGTTGCCGGAGTTGGTGAGCAGGTGGCTCAGCGTGACGACGGTGGCCGGTTGACCGACTGGTCCTGCGTGAGCACCAGCGCCTCGACCGGCAGCACGTTGGCACTGACGCTGTTGGAGCTCGATGTCTCGGTCTGCGCGAGGCCGGCCGGCACGTAGGTGGCAGTGGCGACGTTGCGGATCACGGTGCCGCCGGGCGGAGGCGCGGCGTGTGCGGCATTTCCGGCGAGCATGCAGCAGAGGACCGCCATCGCCACGACAGCAGCGGCCATGCCGCCTCGCCATCGTTGCGAGCAGGTGCTCAGGTACTCGAAAAGAAATTGCACGCCCCGAACCTTCCGTCGGCCCCCGCGCGCGGCGCGGGCCATCAAAACTCAAGAAAACTTTTTCCTCTGCCGCCTGCAGGACAGGCGCGGTTGCGTGCTGCGTGGAAGCGGCAAGGGAAAAAGGCGAAGCGCACGCCCATGGCAGCGCGCCTCGCGAAAGCCGGTGGACCCCGAGGCCCGCCGGCGACTCAAACCCTTGTCGTCACTCGTTGATCTTCACGGCGAAGGTCAGCGTGGCCGTGCCGCTCGGGGCCACGGTGTTGGCGGCGCTGCCGCAGCTCACCGCGGTGGCGGTCTGTGCATAGACGAGCGCCGTGCCGGTCACGCCGGTCGAGGTGCATCGCGATGCGGCCACGGGTTGCGTGGCGCTCAGCGAGGTGTACGCAGGCACCGCATCGTTGATGGCGATGTTGGTGACCGGCGAGGTGCCCTCATTGGTGGCGACGACCTTGTAGACGATGCACTGGCCGGGCTTCAGCGACAGCGGAGCTGCCGCGCATGCGCCGTCCGCCACGCCATCGCAGGTGACGTCGGCCGACTGCGTCTTGAGGACGCGGATCTGGCCGGTGATCACGGTGCTGATGTCGGTGGCCGACGGTGCGCCGCAGCTCGCGGGACCGGTGAAGGTCGCGGTCACGGTCGTGGTGTCGGTCGCGCCGGCGCTGGCGCCGCCCGGTGCGAACACGCGCACCAGCAGCTTCTGCGATGCGCCCACGGCCAGCGGGCCGGCTTGCGGGCCGGTCACCAGTGTGTCGCCCGCGTCGATCTGCCCGTCGCCGTTGACGTCGAGGTAGATCGCGGTGGTCCAGCCGAGCGTGGCGTCCGCTGCCGGCACGGTGGCCGTCAGCGTGTACGCACCGCAGCTCTGGTTGCCGGTGTTGGTCAGCGTGTGCGGGTACACCACGGTGCCGCCCGGTGCGACCTGGCCGCTGTTGTTCGGCGTGAGCGTGGCGCTCAGCGTCTGTGCAGCAGTCACGGTCACGGCGTCGGTCTTCGCGTCGGAGACGATCACGCCGGTCGAAGCGACGGCGGTGGACTGCACCTGGAAGTAGATCTTCTGTGCGGTGACGGGCGACGGCGTGGCAGGCGGCGTCACGCAGGCAGCGACCTGCCCTTGCACGCCGGCATTGACGGCCACGCTGGTGATCGCCGCCGATGCGCAGGTGCCGCCCGAGGCCACGAACTTCACCGTCCAGCCCGTCGGCAGGGTGCCGGGGAAGCTGGTCGACTGGCTGGCCGCCAGGCTGTAGGTGTTGTTGACCGAGTCGTTGTTCTTGACGAACAGCGCGAACACCGTGCCGGTGCCGGCATCCGTCGAGTTGGTCGTGGTCGGCTGCGGGCTCGGGCCGGGGCCCAAGTCGCCACCTGCCACCGAGCTCGTGCCCGTGCCGGCCGCGGTGTTGGTCAGGTCGACCAGCGAACCGACGACGATGGTGACCGTGTCGAGCGTGGCGTCGATCTTGGTCGTGTCGCCCGCGGAGCGACCCGTCACCGTGGCCGAGTACGGACCCGTGCCCACCGCCGTGGCGGACGGCACGTTGGCCTGCACCACGAACTTGACGCTGCCGCCAGCCACGACCGAAGGCCGCGTGGTCAGGTCGGCTGCGGTGCCGTTGGGCGTGCCGGCCGTCGTGTCGACGGCGGTGGCAGCGGTCGACGGGTTGGTACCCACCGCGATGCTGTAGCTCGCCACGACCGTGTAGGCCGCCGAGTTGGTGCTCGAGCCCGGCGTGCCGATGGCCGCCGCCGTGGTCGTCAGAGGGACGTTGGCCGGCTCGAACTTCGCCACGTTGGTGGTGGTCGACGTGCCGATCGCAGCGGTGCTGTTCACCAGCACCACGAAGCTCACGGTCTGCGTCACGTTCTGGCCGAGCGTGGCGACCACGGTGTTCAGCGTGTTGCCGGCCACCTGGAAGTCGATGCCGGCCGGATCGCCAGCTGCGCCGTCGCCCAGTGCCGTGCCGGGCGCGCTGCTCCACACCGCGGAACCCGCGACGTAGGTCATGCCGCTCGGCAGCGTGTCGGACATCGCGAACCTGCCCACGGCGCCGCCCGTGTTGTTGAAGGTGAGCGTGTAGACCGTGTACTGGCAGGTCGTGCTGGAAGCGAGGCCGGCCGACCAGGCCGTGGCGCAGCTTGCCGAGGACGAACGCGCGCCGCCGTTGGTCGCAACCGGCCAGGCGCCACCGCCCGGGGCCGATACGGACGGAATGCCGATCGACTTGGTGACGTTGAACGCCGCCGCCGTCGTCAGCTTGATCTCGTCCTTGTCGGCTGCCGAGGTGTTCGGCGCCGTGTAGAGCGCCGGGGTGCCCGGGGTGGCGGTGAGGGTCGCCGTGTCGAAATCGCCGGTGGCGCTGCTGGCCGTGCCGGGGATCGTGTAGGCCACGACGAAGCGGAACACACCGTTTTGCCGGCCACGCTCTGTGCGGGCACGGAGCAGACGCCTGCGGCTGCAGCCGTACACAGCGGGGTGGTGCCGTCGGGCACGCCGTCGCCGTTGGCGTCGGGGTAGACCTCGACCTTGGAGAACTTGTCGGTGTCGGCATCGACCGTCAGCGTGAACGTGTCGGTGCCGTTGCCGGTGTTGGTCAACGTGTGCGGTGCGTAGACGATGGAGCCTGCCGCGCCGATCTTGGTGTTGACGATGGTCGTCGTGACCTGGTTGACCGAGTCGAGCGTGAACGACCCTACCTGCTGAACCGTGGTCTGGACCAGGTTGGACGTGGCCAGCTGGGTGCTGCCGGCCGAGTCGGAGTAAGTGGCTGAAGCCTGGTTACCGATGACGGTATTGGCAGGCGGTGCCGCGGCCAGTGCGGCTGAACTTCCGAACAGGAAGCCCAGCGTCAAGGCTGCGGCGCCGGCCCACGACGCAGGCGGCCTGAAGCCGCTGCTGCGCCGGGTTGGCAGGGTGGAAATCACGTGGTTTCTCCTCGGTTGTCAAAAAAAGGCGGGAACATGAAAAAACCCGGCTGCCGTGTTTCGTTGCTCGAAATCGCGGCAGCCGGGTTGCACTCGAAAAATTCAGGCGGCACGGGGAAGGGGCGAGGTGCCGGATCAGCGCTGCGCCGTCGCCGGGGGCGCCTGGGGCGTTGCCGCCGAGACCTGCGGCGCGGGCGGCACGACCACCTCGACCTTGGCGCGCGCGCTCACGGCGGTGCTGCCGTTGGCGGGCAGCTGGCCCAGCGTCCAGCGCAGCGACCGGTAGTCTGCGTAGGGCACCGGTTCGATCTTGTTGCTGGCGGCCTTGCGCACGAGCGGCTCGGGGCCGAACACGGCTTCCTTCGTCGCAGCCTGCACCAGGCTTGCGCCGGGCTTGGCGCTGCGCGGCTGGTACTCCAGGCCTTCGGGAATCGGAAGGTCCGCCACCAGGCCAGTGACCGGCTTGCCGGTGTTGTTGGTGTAGACGGCCCGGTACTCGACGATGTCGCCGGGCTTGACCGAGCTGGCATCGACCAGCTGTTCCTTGCCCTGCGCGTCCTTCACCACCTTGGACTGGGTGAGGACGACGGCAACGGCCTTCTTCTGGGTGGCCTCGAGGGCGGGCGCGGACTGGGCCGCGGCGGCGCCGGTGAAACCGGTCAGCCCGGCGAGCAGGAACGCGCAGGCTCCCAGGCTGGAGATGCGACGATGGGACAGGAATTGAGTCAGTTTTTTAATGGACATGGTTGCTCCAGATTCAAGACACACAGGAGTCCACCTCCGGCGCTGGCCGGCGATGAATTGAGCGGCTCGGGCCGCGGGAGGAAGCACCGGCCTTGCAATGGCCGGTATTTGGAAGAGCGATCTGCATCCTTTTTCGAATTGCATCGAAACGGACGCCATCCTCGGGACTGCCGCGATTTCTCTGTCGCTGTCAGTCTGATCTAAACTTGTTAACTCATATTTTTTCGAGTTACTAACTGTATATTTAAATGAGTTTTTTTGTATCAATCAGATACGACAACTCGCAATCCGGAACGACAGTTCCATTTTCGACAACCGCAGATCGAAAATGCTCCATCTTCGCTCGCAGACAGGTGCGCGCGGACGATGAATTTCCCCACCGAAAGCAGGCGGCGAGGCTGAAGGAAGAGAAGAAAGATCAGGCCCGATTCGACCGCGCCCAGTCGATAGTCTGCCTATGTATCAAGATTGTTTGAAGATATTCAAAACGTAATCAATAAAAACCTTGATCTTTGGGGAATGGCGGCGAGACGGCAAATAAACCAGATTGATTTCCTGCGGCTTCAATTTCACCAATGGCAACACCAGCACCAGAACACCGCTGTCGATATGCAATTGGGCCAGCGACAAAGGGAGCAGCCCGATTCCCTTGGCTGCCAATGTCAATTTCAGGATCAATTCCAGGTCGTCCGACTGGAATACGCTCCCCGCGTTCACCCGGTGGATCTTTCCCCCCGTGGTCGAGAGGCCGATCTCCTTCTTGCGCCCTTCGGCTTCGCTGACCAGGAAGGCATGCGAATCCAGGTCCGGCACGCTCTCGATGGCCGGGTGTGGCGCAAGGTAGTCCGGTGCCGCACAGCACCATCGGCTCGTTCTTCAGATGGCGCGCCACCATCTCGTCGCAGCCCTCGCGCCCGCGCCGGATGGCCACGTCGGCCTCGTCGCGGAACAGGTCGGCCCGGTCGTTGCCCGTTTCGACCATGACCTCGAGCTGCGGATAGGCGGACATGAATTCGGGCAGATGCACCGCCAGCAGCTCCCTGCCGTAGTAGTGAGGGACCGCTACGCGCAGCCGCCCCGCCACCGTGCCGCCGCCAGAAGACAGACTCAGCATGACGTCGTCCAGAATGGTCAGCACGTGCTGGGCCGCCACCAGGAACTCCCGCCCCTCCTCCGTGAGCGCAAAGCGCGTGGAGCCGCGATGCAACAGCAGGTGCCCGACCGTCGCCTCCAGCCGCTGGAGCTGGCGCGAAGCGGACGCCTTGGGTACGTTCAGCACATCGGCTGCCGGAGTCAGTCCTCCGAGCTGGGCGGCTTTCGTAAAAAGCCGTACGTCCGACAACGAAAAGTCCTTCATTTCAAACTTCTGGGGCCCTGTTTATTTGCTCCCTGAACGCTCATGGCGGCGCTTCGGGCGGCCGCGCGCCGCCCCGCAAATCACGCACCCTACGCGATGAATAAGTGGCCTTTGGTATCATTTTCGGCCAATAAGACAAAATTAGTTAACATTTGCAACAAGGCTTCGCAGATCCGGGAATAGTTCACCGTTCAGCAGCAATTGTGTAAATTGCGCTTGCGAAAGCCTTGGAGTTTGGGGCAGAACGCGGGCCGAATTGGCTGGGCCCACCATCACGCGTCGTCCGGGTTTTGCATTCGGTTCACAATTCATCCAATCATTGAATGAATAGGTGCACACTCGATGCTCGCTCAAGCCCCCCGCACTTCACTCGCAGACAGCGCCGCCGACAGCCTCCGCACCGAAATCGCCGCCGGCCGCTGGGCCATCGGCTCCCGCATTCCCATCGAGCCGCAGCTCGCGCTGTTGCTGGGCGTGAGCCGGGGCACGGTGCGCGAAGCGGTGCGGACGCTGGTCTCGCGCGGGCTGCTCGAAGTGCGGCAGGGTTCGGGCACGTATGTGCGCTCCGGCTTCGACCCCTCTTCCAGCCTGCAGAAGATGCGCCGCGCCAGCCTGCGCGACCAGTTCGAAGTGCGCCGCGCGCTCGAAGTGGAGGCCGCGCGCCTCGCGGCGCTGCGCCACACCGCCAAGGACCTGCGCCGCCTGCACACCCTGCTCGACAAGCGCGGCCTGCCGGACGCGAGCGACGCGGGCGCGGCCTTCATCGAGCGCGACCTCGCCTTCCATCTCGCCATCGTCGACATCTCGGGCAACCTCGCGCTCGTCGAAACCTGCCGCTTCGTCAGCGGGTACATCAAGGAGACCATCGTGAGCACGATGGGCACCAGCCTGCCCGAACCCAACGAGGCCGCGCACCGCGCCATCGTCGAAGCCATTGCAAGCCGCGACCCCGACCGCGCGGCCGCCGCGGTGCGCGACTTCATGGCGCCCATGCTCAACATGCTGGCGCTGGGGACCCCATGAGTTCGATTCCCCTGCCTTCCAGTGGCGCCGCGACACACCGCAACCGGCCTTCGCACGCCACCACCACCGCCAAAGAACTGCTGATCGACGCCGAGGTCGACAGCCAGCCCGCGCCGCGCCCCACGCCCGCGCCCAGCCGTGGCCGCCGCATCCTGCTCGGCGCGAGCGTGGTGCTGATCGCGTTCAACCTGCGGCCGGTGTTCGCGAGCCTCTCCGTGGTGCTGCCGGAGATCATCCGGGCCACCGGCCTCTCGGCCACGGCCGCGTGGCCTCCTGACCACGCTGCCAATCCTTTGCCTCGGCGTCTTCGCGCCGCTCGCGCCCTGGCTCGGCCGCCGCTTCGGCACCGAGCGCACGCTGCTCGGCTGCATGGTGCTGATCCTGGTGGGCACGGTGCTGCGCGGCACCGGCAACATTCCACTGCTGTTCCTGGCCTCGGCCATCGCGGGCAGCGGCATCGCAGTGTCGAACGTGCTGCTGTCGGGCCTGGTCAAGCGCGACTTCGCGAAGCAGGCCGCACTGATGATGGGCCTCTACACGATGGCGGTGTGCGGCGGCGCCGCCAGTGCCGCGGGCCTGACCGTGCCGCTCGAACATGCGTTCGGCGGCGGCTGGACCTATGCCCTCGCCCTGTGGGCGGTGCCGGCCCTGCTGGTCACGCTGATCTGGGCGCCGCAGGCGCTGCCGCTCAAGCCCGTGGTCAGCGAATCGGGCTTCACCGTGCGCGGCCTCTGGCGCGACCGGCTGGCCTGGCAGGTCACGCTCTTCATGGGGCTGCAGTCCGCCCTGGCCTACATCATGATGGGCGGGCTCGCGCCGATCCTGCGCGAACGCGGGCTCGGTGGCGAGACTGCCGGCTACGTGGTGTCGCTGTCGGTCATGACGCAGGTGGTGACCTGCCTCGTGGTGCCGGCCCTCGCCGTGAAGCCGCGCAACCAGCGCGGCCTTGCCGTGGCGCTCTCGATGTTCACCGTGGCGGCCTATGCTGGCGATGCTGTTCGCGCCGCTGTCGGGCGTGTGGCTCTGGGCCGTGCTGCTCGGCATCGCGCAGGGCGGCACCTTTGCGCTCGCGTTGACGATGATCGTGCTGCGCTCGCCCGATTCGCATGTGGCCGCGCACCTCTCGGGCATGGCGCAGGGCGTGGGCTACATGGTGGCCGCTTTCGGGCCGCTGCTGGCCGGCCTGCTGCACGGGTGGACCGGCAGCTTCCGCACATCGGCCTGGCTTTTCGTCGGCCTGGGCATTGCGCTCGTGATTGCCGGGCTGGGCGCCGGGCGCACGATGCATGTGGGTGCGGTGACGGTCGCGAGGCACTGAGCGGAGCCAAAACGGGCTCTTAAGACGCCTCTCAACGGGGGTCTTCAGGGACCGGCCGGCCAATCCCCGGCCCGCCCGGGCGACAATCGCGGATTCCGGCGGCCAGATCCTGCCGGAAGTCCCCGACACCCGACCACCCAGCTTTACGGAAGCAAGCGCATGAGCACGAAGCAACCCACCATCGTCTACACCCTCACCGACGAGGCGCCCCTTCTGGCGACCTTCGCCTTTCTGCCCATCGTGCGCGCCTTCACGGCCCCGGCCGGCATCAACGTCACGACGAGCGATATTTCCGTCGCGGCCCGCATCCTGGGCGAGTTCCCCGAATTCCTGAGCGACGCACAGAAGGTGCCCGACAACCTGGCCGAACTGGGCAAGCTCACGCTCCAACCCGACGCCAACATCATCAAGCTGCCCAACATCAGCGCCTCGGTGTCCCAGCTCAAGTCGGCGATCAAGGAGCTGCAGGGCAAGGGCTACAAGATCCCCGATTACCCCGAGAACCCGACCACGGACGAGGACAAGGACATCCGCGTGCGCTACAACAAGTGCACCGGCAGCGCGGTGAACCCGGTGCTGCGCGAGGGCAACTCCGACCGCCGCGCGCCCAAGGCGGTGAAGGAATACGCACGCAAGAACCCGCACAGCATGGCCGATTGGAGCCAGGCCTCGCGCTCGCACGTCTCGCACATGCACGGCGGCGACTTCTACCACGGCGAGAAGTCCATGACCCTGGACCGCGCGCGCAACGTCAAGATGGAACTCTTGACCAAGAGCGGCAAGACCGTCGTGCTCAAGCCCAAGGTCGCGCTGCTGGACCGCGAGGTCATCGACTCCATGTTCATGAGCAAGAAGGCGCTGCTGGCCTTCTATGAAAAGGAGATCGAGGACGCGCACAAGACCGGCGTCATGTTCTCGCTGCACGTCAAGGCCACCATGATGAAGGTCTCGCACCCCATCGTGTTCGGCCACTGCGTGAAGATCTTCTACAAGGAAGCCTTCGAGAAGCACGGCAAGCTGTTCGACGAACTGGGCATCAACGTCAACAACGGCATGGTCGATCTCTACAACAAGATCGCCACGCTGCCCCAGAGCACGCAGGACGAGATCAAGCGCGACCTGCACGCCTGCCACGAGAACCGCCCTGAACTGGCCATGGTCGACTCGGCCAAGGGCATCACCAACTTCCATTCGCCCAACGACGTCATCGTGGACGCCTCCATGCCCGCGATGATCCGCAACGGCGGCAAGATGTGGGGCGCCGACGGCCGCCTGAAGGATGTCAAGGCCGTGATGCCCGAGTCCACCTTCGCCCGCATCTACCAGGAGATCATCAACTTCTGCAAGTGGCACGGCGCCTTCGACCCCAAGACCATGGGCACGGTGCCCAACGTGGGCCTCATGGCCCAGAAGGCCGAGGAGTACGGCTCGCACGACAAGACCTTCGAGATTCCGGAGGACGGCGTCGCCAACATCACCGACCTGGACACCGGCGAGGTGCTGATGAGCGAGGACGTGGAGCAGGGCGACATCTGGCGCATGTGCCAGGTCAAGGACGCCGCGATCCGCGACTGGGTGAAGCTGGCCGTCAACCGCGCGCGCAACTCCGGCATGCCGGTGGTGTTCTGGCTCGACGCCTACCGCCCGCACGAGGCGCAGCTGATCACCAAGGTCAAGATGTACCTGCACGAGCACAACACCTCGGGCTTGGACATCCAGATCATGAGCCAGGTGCGCGCCATGCGCTACACGCTGGAGCGCGTGGTCCGCGGCCTGGACACCATCAGTGCCACCGGCAACATCCTGCGCGACTACCTGACCGACCTGTTCCCCATCATGGAACTGGGCACCTCGGCCAAGATGCTGTCCATCGTGCCGCTGATGGCCGGCGGCGGCCTGTACGAGACCGGCGCGGGCGGCTCGGCCCCCAAGCACGTGCAGCAACTGGTGGAAGAGAACCACCTGCGCTGGGATTCGCTCGGCGAATTCCTCGCGCTGGCCGTGAGCCTGGAAGACCTGGGCCTGAAGACCGGCAACGCGCAAGCCAAGATCCTGGCCAAGACGCTGGACACCGCCACGGGCAAGCTGCTGGACAACAACAAGAACCCGTCG
The DNA here is from genome assembly GCA_945860785.1 of Variovorax sp. YR752. Lineage (GTDB taxonomy): Bacteria > Pseudomonadota > Gammaproteobacteria > Burkholderiales > Burkholderiaceae_C > Variovorax. Next base: position 12,862 of record CAMATD010000050.1, read on the forward strand.
CCCAAGACCGGCCAGCTGGACAACCGCGGCAGCCAGTTCTACCTGGCCATGTACTGGGCGCAGGAGCTGGCCGCGCAGACGGACGACAAGGCGCTGCAAGCCAAGTTCAAGAAGCTGGCCGACGCGCTCACCAGCGGCGAGAAGACCATCGTCGACGAACTCTCGGCCGTGCAGGGCAAGGCTGTGGACATCGGCGGCTACTACCTCGCGGACACGGCCAAGTTCGAAGCGGTGATGCGCCCGAGCGCAACGCTCAACGCGGCGCTGGCGTCGGCACAGAGTTGATTCTTCAACCCGCTGTGCGAGGCAGGCCCTTCATCATGAAACTCTGGCTGCTTCCCGCCGCGCTGGCCTTCGCCGGCGCGGCCCACAGCGCCGAGAACTGCGAAGCCCTGCGCAGCCAGATCGAATCGAAGATCAGCGCGGCCGGCGTGACGCGGTTCGCGGTGCTCACCGTCGATGCCAACGCGCCAGCGGCTGGCCAGGTGGTGGGCAGCTGCGAGCTGGGCAGCAAGAAGATCGTCTATCAGCGTGAGGTCGGGGCGGCGCCGGCAGCAGCTCCGGCGGCGCCTCGCGCGCCCGGCAACGAAGACATCCTGACCGAATGCAAGGACGGCACGGTGTCCGTCGGCGGAGACTGCCCGAAGTAGCCTGTCGAAAACAAGGGCCCCTCCCCGGCCTGAAACGGAGCGACGATGGCTGACAAGATCCTGGTGTTCTATGGCTCGTACCGCTCGGACCGCATGGGCGTGCGGCTCGCGGACTACGTCGTGGCAGGCCTCAAGACGCGAGGCGCCGACGCGGAGCTGATCGACGCCAAGGCGATCGACCTGCCGATGCTCGACCGCATGTACAAGGAGTACCCGAAGGGCACGGCGCCCGCGGCGATGGAAGCGCTGGCGCAGAAGATCCGCACCGCGGACGCCTTCATCTTCGTGACCGGCGAATACAACTGGGGGCCGCAACCCGGGTTGAAGAACCTGACAGACCACTTTCTCGAAGAATGGTTCTGGCGGCCGGCTGCGGTTGCGAGCTATTCGGCGGGACGGTTCTCGGGCGTCCGCTCAGGGACGATCTGGCATTCGATCCTGTCGGAGATGGGGATGGTGGTGGTCTCGAGCACGCTGGCGGTGGGGCCGATTTCCCAGACGCTGGATGCGAGCGGGAAGCCAACCGGCAGTGCGGGAGATTCGCTGGAGCGATCGTTCGGCCGGTTCGCCGACGACCTGGCCTGGTGGATCGAGGCCGCGCGTGAACAGCGGGCGCGCAAGGCACCGCCCTACTGATTGTTGCGCGTTGACAGCGAGGGGGCACGCGTGGCCGAGCATGTGGCACGCGGCTACAGCGTCATTCCGCCATCCACATGAATCACCTGCCCCGTGATGAAGGCGGCCGCCGGACTCAGCAGAAAGGCAATCGGCGCCGCAATGTCGCGGGGGGTTGCGAGCCTGCCCATGGGCACCCGCGTCAGGGCCGCCTTCCATTGCTGCTCGTTGAGCGCACCCGCTTTGGTCCCGTCTTTCCGGACATAGCCCGGCGCCACGGCATTGACGGTCACGCCGCGCGACGCCATTTCGGCGGCTGCGGCCTTCACCAGCGCTTCCACACCCGCCTTGGCGGCGGCCGTCGCGGGAAATGTGGAACTGCCCAGCAGGAAGCGATGCGCGACGAAGGAGCTGACGGCAACGAAGCGCCCCTGCCCGCTCGCCTCCAGCAACGGCAGGCTCTTGCGCAGCAGTTGCGCCAGCGAGACGACCATGACGTGCAGCGAACGCGCGACGATGTCGTCGTCCAACTCCGCGAGCGAACGCCGATCGGCGAAGCCCGCGTTGGCCACCACGCCGCGCAGGCCGCCCTGGGCTTGTGCGGCATCCAGCAAGGCGTCTATCGTCTCCGGCGCGCCGACATCCCCGACCACGACGGTGCTTCGCACCGCGCCGCATTGCTGCGCCACGGCTTCGGCAGCGGCCCGGTTGCTGCCTGTGTGGATCACGAGGTCGACGCCCTGCGCAGAAAGAAGCCGGCACGTTGCAGCTCCGATTCCCGAGCCTGCGCCAGTCACGATGACAGTGTTCATTCCTAAGCCGGCTTCTTACGCGGAGAACGCGATGCGCTGCTTCTCGACGATCTTCCAGTCGATGTCCACGCCGATGCCCGGACCGCTCGGCACATGCACATGCCCCGCCTCCGCCGGCGTCATGCGAACCAGGATGTCTTCCTGGAAAACATACTTCGGCATGTAGAACTCGCAGCCCAGCGAGACGTTGGCGCTGGCCGCAATGAAGTGCGACACCGCCGCCAGCGCGACACCGCCCTCCCACAGCGTGCCGCCATAGCAAGGCAGGCCCGCAGCCTCGGCAATCGCGTTCACCTTCATGGCCTTGCCGATGCCACCGGCCTTCATGAGCTTGATGCTGATGATGTCGGCGGCGCGCTCCTGCACGGTGCGCAGCGCCTCGGCCGGTGAGAACACGCTCTCGTCGGCCATGATCGGCGTGTCGAGTGCCGCCGCAATCTGCGCCATGGCCGCGATGGCATCGCGCGGCACCGGCTGCTCGATGAAGGTGGGCTTGAACTGTTCGACATCACGCAGCTGCTGCAGCGCGTTGTAGGGCTGCAGCAGCTGGTTGTAGTCGATCCGCAGGTCGAACTCGAAGCCGAGTTTCTCCCTCAGCAACGAGAGCCTGCGCATGTCTTCCGCGTGCGATGCAAAGCCCGTCTTCACTTTGAAGATCCGATGCCCGGCGGACAGCATCTGCTGGGCGAGTTCGATGTCGGCATCGATGTCGGGATTGGCGATGGAAAAGGAAAAAGGAATCCTGTCGCGCACCTTGCCACCGATCAGCGCGTACAGCGGCAGGTTGGCCGCCTTGCCGCACAGGTCGAACAGGGCCATCTCCACCGCGGCCTTGGCTTCGGGGCTGCCGACCAGCGCCCGGTCGCAGTCGGCCATGCGCTCCGGAATGTCGCGCGGGTCCTTGCCCAGGAGCACGGGGCGCAGGTATTGCGCAATGCCGTGGAACAGGTTCTCGTTGGTGCCCGAGAAGACCTCCCATGCCTGGCCCTCGCCGATGCCGTCGATGTCCTAGTCGGTGCGCACGCGGACCACCACGCGCTTGATGGAAGCCTGGATGCTCCCCACGCCCTGCGATCGCTTCATCTTGATGGGCGATTCGAGCAGGTGCACTTCGATGTTTTGAATCTTCATGATGAAGATGTTCGGGCGCGAGCGTCAGACCTTGATTTGCGGCGGGATCTTGTCTTCGCTGACACCCCCGCCGGACTTGAGGTTCGAGATGAAGGTCTTGCGGATGTTTCCGCTGGCGCGTTCGCTGGCGAGCCATCCGTTGACGTGCTTGAGCCACCGCGTGTCGGCCTCCTTGCGAACGCCGCCATTGGAGGTTGCGACTTCTTCGGGCGTCAGGATGACCACCTGGCCCACTGCAGGGTTCTTGCTGGCCAGGCTCAGGGCCAGCGGCAGGACGAGGATCTGGGCATCCGCGCGCCCGACCTGCAGCGCGAGCGTTGCATCGACGGCACTGTCCAGCCGGGTGATGTCCGCGTTCTTGAGCCGGCGCGTGGCGAGCGTGTCGTGCGAAGAGCCCTTGTCGACCACGATCCGGACCGAGGGCTGATCGAGCTCTGCCCAGGTCTTGGGCGCGTAGCCCTTCTTGCAGACCGCGGCGAAGGCGATGTTCAGGACCGGGTCCGTGAAGTCGATCACCTGAAGGCGCGCGGGGGTCGGGTTTAGGCCGAAGAAGATATCGATCTTTTGCGACTGCAGTTCCAGCACGGAGTTGCCCCAGCTGGGGGGCGTGATGTCGAGTTTCGCGTCAAGGCTCTTGGCCAGGTCGCGGTAGAAATCGGCCATGCAACCGAGCCACTCCCCGCTCACCATGTCCTTCTTGTAATAGGGCAGCCCGCCATCGACCGCGCCGACACGCAGGACCTTGGTGCGCGTCACGCGCTCCCAAGTCGACTCGCCCGCCTGCGCCCACGCGGGTGCCCACGGAGCGGCAACCGCCGCCAACATTGAACCAGCAACAAAATCGCGACGCTTCATGATGAACACTCCGTTTTCAGGGCTCGAGGGGGAAGAAAAAGCAAAGCATCGACTTCAGCTTGAAAGCGATGACCGTCTTCGACGGATTTGGATGTGATGGTAGGTACGACGTGCGGCGGAAGGTAGAGACCAGATCGTCGGAAAAACATTCGATCTCGTCGTTTCGACGACGGTGGATGCCGATATGGGGTCCAAGGCGTGGCGATTCTTCGTGTCGGAATGAGCAAGTCGCACGTGTGCCGCGAGCAAGAAGCTTGCCATTGCAACAGCCCGCGCCGCGGCGGATTGCTAGCGCAGGCTGGCGAGCACCGCGGCCATCTTGCGCAGGGCCGCTTCCGGTGTGAGTTCAATATGGATGGAACAGGCCAGCATGAGATTCAACGGCTGGCCGAAGTCCTCGACCGCGATGCCGCTGCCGCTCTCGCGAAGCACGCCGCCCGCGTCATGCGCGCATTGCAGCGCCGAGCGGGCACGGTCCGCATAGCTGCCCGCAGGCACGCCGTAGGCCACGACGGGAATCTGCAGCGCCACTGCCGCGCCAACCTCGAACACCGTGCCGGAATCCGGCTCCAGGCCCCTGAAGGATGCGAGGTTGGCCACGACGCCGTCTGCGCCGCGAAGGCGCTGCATGTTGGCTTCGTAGATCTGCTTCTCTGGCGCTTCGGAGCTCTGATCCTCATTGCCGTCGGCCGGCAGAAGCGCCATGAGACCCAGGGCTTCGCAAGCCGCCGCGAGCCGCACGAAATGATCTCTGGCATCGGGACGAAAGACGTCCGGGCCTGCGAGGTAGATCCGCGGGCAGGTCGGGGTTTCGGGGGTCTCGTCCATGGCAGGAGCATGTTCGATTTTCGGGTTCGGCTCAAGATGGGTGTGCTCGATGCGAGGCAACGCGCCGAGTTGTGTGTCGCAAGAACTCGCGCCAAGCGCTTGGATTGGCCGGGAAAGTTGGCCGAGGACATAATTGTGTCCTGATGAAACCGCCTCCTGTCGCCCTTGGCCGCCACACCCACGTGATGCAGTCCATCCAAGCGGGGACCGCCGACTGCCTGCGCAAGGACAGCCCCCTTGCGAAACTGGCGGGCGAGATCCGCAGCCTGTCGACCCGCGAGAGCGAGACATTGAACCTCATCACATGAGACTGCACGGTCGACGAGATCGCCGGCCTCCTGGACTTCCAGGGCAGAAGCGATCCATGAAGCCAGGCAGCGAGGGCTGCTGGCGGGTTGGCCGATGGATCGCAAGAATGTGGCTGGCCTTGCCGCTGGCCGTCCTGCCCTGTGCGCACGCCAGTGAACCACCGACGGCGGATGCGATGCCGCCAGCGCGATGACGCCGTCCACTTCACCCAGGCCGAATTGCTGTCCATTCCCGGTACGGGTTATTCCGCCCCTCCGCAGCGTCTCGAGGACGCCGGGCTGCCGGGTGACGGGTGGAAGACAGTCAGCCTCCCGCATACGGCCGGGCGCGAACTGGTACCCACGTCGTCGGGCGGTACGCAAACGATCACCGACTGGTACCGCATCGATCTGACCGGGCTGGCGCCATCGGCACAGCAGCGCCTTCTCTACCTGCCGCGCTGGAAGACCCTGGGCCACATTGCGGTGTACGGTGATGGCCTCCTGCTCTATCAGTCGCATGGCAGCCCGATACACAACGGCTACAATCATCCGCTGTTGCTGCCGCTGAACGCGACGGCCCATACGCTGTCCCCGGCGTCCGTGCTGATTCGCGTCAACCGCCTGCGCAGCAGCGGGAGCGGCTTTTCGACTGTGTGGGTGGGCGACCAGGATTCGCTGGACTGGCGCTACCAGGTCCGTCAAATGCTGCAGGTGCAGTTGCCGTTCATGGGCAGCGCTGCGTTCCTGGCGGTTGGCTTGTTCGCGTTCGCGGTGTGGTTGGGCAAAAAGCGCGAATCACTCTACCTGTTGTTCTTTGCCATCTCGGCGACCGCCTCCTTGCGGATGCTTCACTACTACGCAGGCGGCGATTACTTCCCGATCTCGGACGAGTGGTTCGAATGGGTGACCGTTGCTTCCCTGCTCTGGCTGATCATCCTCATCCACCTGTTCCTGGAGCGCCTGCACCAGCAGCCCTCGGCCTGGCTGACCCGTTCGTCGGTGGCTTTGGCACTGGCCTGCAACGTCGCGACACTGCCCCATGTGTCGACGTCGATCGCCAGCCTCTACCTGATCACGCCCCTGCTCAACCTGACGGTGTTACCCGTCGCGGTGCTGATTTTTGCGGTGAATTTGCGCAAGGCGTTGCGCGCGCAATTGCCCGAAGGGCGATTGGTGGCGGGCTGGGCTGCCGTCACCGTCGGATTCACCTCCTACGACGGGCTCCTGCAAAACAACCTGGTCAGCCCGGAGAGCGTGTACACCTCTCCCTACGCCATCATCGGCCTGTTCTTCATCGTCTCGTACATCATGTTCCAGCGGTACACGGGCGCGTTCGCCGAGGTGGCCCGGCTGAACAAGGGACTGGCCCAGCGCCTGCAGGCGCGCGAAGCCGAGCTGGAGCAAAGCTACCAGCGGCTGCGCGTGATCGAAAACGAGCAGATGCTCGGTGCCGAGCGCCGCCGGCTGATGCAGGACATGCACGACGGGCTAGGTTCGTCGCTGATCAGCGCCATCCGTTCGGTGGAGCAAGGCGCCATGAACGACGCCGAGATCTCCGGCGTGCTCAAAGGCTGCATGGACGACCTGAAGCTGACGATCGACTCCATGGAGAGCGTGGACGCCGATTTGCTGCTGCTGCTGGCGACCTTGCGCTTTCGCCTGGCGCCGCGCATCGAGAGCGCCGGCGTCACGCTGCGTTGGGAGGTGCAGCCCGTGCCTGCGCTGCCTTGGCTGGACCCGAGCAGCGCACTGCGCATCATGCAGGAGTGCGTGGCCAACGTGCTGCGCCACACGCGGGCCACCACCATCTGCTTCAGCACCGCGACGGACGGTCAAGGCGTATGCGTGGTGATCGAAGACAACGGCGCGGGCTTCGCCGTGGATGAGGCCCTGCACCGAAGCGGCCGGGGGCTGCGCAACCAGCAGCGGCGCGCACTGGCCATCGGCGGCACCGTGCGCTGGGAATCCAGCAGCGCCGGAACCCGCTTGACGCTCTGGTTGCCCCTTCAACCGATACGGCATACTCCTACCCCCCAAAACTCACCAGAAGCCCGCTGAATGGACAAGGAAGTCGAACCCCACGTACTCGCTGTGATCGATGAGATGCGACTGTCGGGGCCGCGGCTCACGCCGGTCGAGATCGTCGCCAAGATGGGTGTGTTCGACGCGCGGGACAAGCCCTTCGAGCACGCTTGGCTGGCGACCGGCGACAACGTCATTGCCACCATCTGGGCCGAGTATGTGAGTGTCGGTGCCGGTGGACGCTGGTTCTACCTCGAGTCGCTGGATACGCAGCATCGGGCAGGCGGCGGCACGCGCGCGCCCAACCAGGTTCAGCGCGCCAAGGACCGCCCCTTGCATTGCTCAAGCGGACCTTCGACGCCGGCCAGGGCTTTCGGGCCGTTCTGCAGACCAACCGGGTTGCCATCGCCGAACTGGAGATCAACAAGGGCGCGAAGGTGTCCACGCGCGTGCGCGACGACGCCGAATGGCACGTCGCAACCTGGGAGCCCGACCAGAAGCTCGCGGTCCTGGTCCGCGGCCCGCGCGGCTGGATTCCCGATGAGGCAGAACTGAAGGCCGCGAAGGCACGAGGCAGCGTTCCGCATGAGGACGAGCCGGCCCCGGCAGTTTCCGAGCAGGCCTCGCGAGAAGAGGTGCAGGCCGCCGCGATGGGCTACGTGATGCGTCACTTCAAGGGTTACGGCTACAACGCCGAGGATGTGACCAGCCAGAACCTCGGCTACGACATCGAGGTGTCGAACGCGAAGGGCGCGACGCTTCTCAGGGTCGCGGTGAAGGGCACCTCCACGGGGCTGCCCGGTTTTCAGCTCACGAGCGACGAACACGCGTGCTCGACGCGTGAGCCGCTCTGGCGCCTCTTGGTGGTCGCCGACGCCATCGGTGCCACGGCGCAGCACAAGATCTACAAGCCTTCGGAGATGGATCAGGCCCCGGGGTGCGAGCCGCTGGGGTAGCAGCGGAAGCCGGGGCTTGTTGCCGCCAGGCGTCCTGAGACTATTTGGGTCACGTTGGGATGCTTTGTTCGTTCAGGGCGCGATCACGCTGGCGGTGTGCTCCCCACAGCGAAATAAAGGAGGAGCGAAGCGGGGGACATTCGCGGAGGGGAGCACCCGGTGTCCTATGCACGCACCCCGAACAAAGCGCCCCACGCCGTGCAGCTCACCCCAACAGGCAGCAGCTTGGCGAAGGCGCTAGCTAGATATGAAGCGCCGCCAGAACCCCGACCGCCAGCCCCGCGACCGCCACGCCGAACATCGCACGCTCCAGCCACTTCTTCTTGGTCAGCAACGCAATGGCTGCGAGCGCGATCGACACCTGCAGCACCGTGGTCGCCTGGGCCCAGCGATGGTGCTGGTGCATCTGCTCTTCCGACTGCAGGTCCCATCGGGTGGCCTCGCTCTCCAGCGTCTTCGCAGCCGTCTGGATCTCGGTCTTCTCCTGCTCGTAGCGGGTCACCTTGGCCTGCCAGCCCTGCCTCTTGTCGTCGGTCGCGGTGTCGCGTGCGAACTCGGCAAGCGCCTGCTTGGTGCTCTTCGACTGGAAGTAATTCCACTGGTTCGAAGCCTCGGTCTTCTTGATCGCGGCGTTGTTCTTGTAGATCCAGGCATTGGCCTGCGTGGCCCCGCCCATGTACGAGAAGATCGCGCCGACGGTGGCGATCACCGCGGTGCAAACCGCGATCTTGCCTGTCATGCTCATGCCGCCGGCATGTGTGGACGAACCCTCGCCTTGCGCATGACTGCCGCCGGATGCGGCGTGTTCCAGTTCGTGATCGTGCGGGCCGTGCACGTGAAAGCCGTGTCCTGACATGGGATCTTTCTTGAATTAACGGGGGGAAGCGGGCGCGAGTATGCCCTGTCGGGTGTGACGGGCTTCAGGACTGCTTCAGGGCCGAGCGCTGAACCGGGCCGAAGCCCGCGGATTTCATGCGTGTCCCTGGAGGAAAGTTTCAGATGGCCATGGAAGGCATGCGGCCGAGCAGCTTGTCGAGCGTGACCGGGTAGTCGCGCACCCGCACGCCGGTCGCGTTGTAGACCGCGTTCGCCACCGCCGCGCCCACGCCCATCGTCATGCCGCCGATGACCTGGCTGCGTGCCGACTTGGGATTGAGGATGCGGCCCGCCGCGCACACCGCAAGCATCCGCCGCACGCGCACTTCCGCGGTGAAGGCATCCACCGCTACCTCGACGAAGTGCGCGCCGAAGGTGGACTGCTGGAACTGCTTGCCCAGGTCGCCGAACTCGATCGCGTCCTCGACCACGATGCCGCTCTCGCCGGCCACCGATGCGAGTGACAGGCTGCGCCCGCCGGCGCGCACCATGCCATCCGCGAAAGTCGCGGCAGCCGCGTCGAGCCCCGCGCGTTGCGCCACGGTTTCGCGCAGCTTCATGCAGGCGGCGTACACACCCACGGTCGAGCTGTTGGCGCCCCACTGCCCGCCGGAGCCCGCGGACACCGAGAAGGAAGAGTCGCCGAGCCGCACGACCACCCGGTCGACCGGCACGCCCATCATTTCCGCCGCGGTCTGCGCAATGATGGTGTAGCTGCCCGTGCCGATGTCGGTCATGTCGGTTTCCACGGTCACCACGCCACGCGCATCGAGGCGCACCCGGGCGCCCGATTTCATGACCTGGTTGCCGCGGTAGGCCGCCGCCAGGCCCGTGCCGATCCACCAGCGGCCTTCGCGCCGCTGCGCGGGTTTGGCGTTGCGTTGCTCCCATCCGAAATGCTGCGCGCCCGTGCGCAGGCACTCGACGAGGCGGCGCTCGGAAAAACGGCGGTTCGGATTGGCGGGGTCGACCTGGGTGTCGTTCAGCACGCGGAAATCCACCGGGTCCAGGCCGAGCTTCTCGGCCATTTCATCGACGGCAATCTCCAGCGCCATCAAGCCCGGGGCCTCGCCCGGTGCGCGCATCGCGTTGCCTTCCGGCAGATCCAGCTGCGCCAACCGGGTGCCCGTCAGGCGGTGCTCGCCCGCATAGAGCCATTGGGTCTGCTGCACCGCGTTCTCGGGCTTGCCGCCGACCAGATTGCCGGACCAGCTCTCGTGGCCGATGGCCGTGATCCTGCCCTGCCGCGTGGTGCCGATGCGGATGCGCTGGATCGTCGCCGGCCGGTGGGTGGTGTTGTTGGCCATGAGCGGCCGCTGCAGCGCCACCTTCACGGGGCGCTGCGCCATGCGGGCGCCGACGGCGGCCAGCACGATGTCGGCACGCACGAACAGCTTCGCACCGAAACCGCCGCCGACAAACGGCGACACGAGGCGGACGTTGTCCCTGGGAATGCCCAGCGTCGTCGCCAGGTCGGAGCGGCTCCAGTCGATCATCTGGTTCGAGGTCCAGACCGTGAGCCGGTCCCCGCGCCATGCGGCGGTGGTGGCCATCGGCTCCATCATGGCGTGCGAGTGGTCCGGCGTGGTGTAGGTTTCGTCCAGCTGCACGTCCGCCTTGGCGAAGGCACCGGCAAAGTCGCCGACCGCGCTGTTGCGATCGGTGGTGCGCGGGCCCGTCGCGCTCTTTGCACCCGCGAGATCGAAGGCGCCGTCCGCGCGGGCGTACTCGACGCGCAGCAGCTGCGCGGCGGCGCGCGCCTGCTCGAAGGTCTCCGCGACGACAAGCGCAACGGCCTGGTGGTAGGGCTCGACCATGGGACCGGCGAGCAGCCTGGCCGTGTTGAAGTTGCCCTTGCCGAGCTTGCCGGCGTTCTCGGCGGTGACGATGGCGATCACGCCGGGCGCGGCCTTGGCCCGGCTCTGGTCGATGGAGGTGATGCGGCCCTTGGCAATCGCCGAACCGACGATGTAGCCATAGACCGCGTTGGGCACGGCGTCATGGCGCTCGTAGGCGTAGGGGGCCGTGCCGGTCGTCTTGAGCTTGCCGTCGATGCGGTCCAGCGGCTGGCCGATCACCTTGAGCTGGTCGATCGGGTTCGTGGTGGCGGGTGTGTCGAATTTCATCGCTCAGTTCCTCGCATCCGTCAGCACCGCGTCGAGGGTGCGTTCGACCAGCGTCACCTTGAAGGCGTTCTGCTCGGTCGGCCTGGCGTCGGCCAGCAGCGCGGCGGTGGTGGCCCTGGCACCGCGGGGCAGCTCGCGTTCCGCCGCTTCGATGCGCCACGGCTTGTGCGCCACGCCGCCGAGCGCGACGCGGCCCGTGCCGTCGCGTTGCACGATCGCAGCGATCGACACCAGCGCAAACGCATACGACGCGCGGTCGCGAACCTTCTGATAGACATGCCTGCCGCCCACGGGGCTCGGCAACTGGACCGATGTGATCAGCTCGCCGGGCACGAGCGCCGTCTCGACATGCGGCGTGGCACCGGGAAGCTTGTGGAAGTCGGCAATCGGAATGGTCCGGTGCGAGCCATCGGCGCGCACCGTCTCGACGCTGGCGTCGAGTGCACGCAGGGCGACGGCCATGTCGCTGGGGTGCGTGGCGATGCATGCGTCGCTCGCACCCACCACCGCATGCTGCCGGCTGAACCCGCCGATCGCCGAGCAACCGCTGCCCGGCTGGCGTTTGTTGCACGCCTGGTTGGTGTCGTAGAAGTACGGGCAGCGGGTTCTCTGCAGCAGGTTGCCGGCGGTGGTCGCCTTGTTTCGCAACTGCGCCGAAGCCCCCGCCAGCAAGGCGCGCGACAGCACGCCGTAGTCGCGCCGCACGCGATCGTTCGCGGCAAGATCTGTGTTGCGCACCAGTGCGCCGATGCGCAGGCCGCCGTCGCGGCGTGCTCTCGATCTTGTCGAAGCCGAGGCCGTTGACGTCGATCAGGTGGCCGGGCGTCTCGATCTCCAGCTTCATCAGGTCCAGCAGGTTGGTGCCGCCTGCAATGAACCGCGCGCCCGGCACGCGCGTGGCCGCAGCCACGGCTTGCGCGGGGGACGTGGCCCGCTCGTAGGTAAAGGCTCTCATGCTTTCACCCCCGCCACTTCGGAGATCGCCTCGACGATGTTGCTGTAGGCACCGCAGCGACAGATGTTGCCGCTCATGCGCTCGCGAAACTCGACGGTCGAGAGCTGCGGCTTCGCCGCCAGGTCGGCGCTGACATGGCTCGGAACGCCCTGGGCGATCTCGCCCAGCATGCCCACGGCCGAACAGATCTGCCCCGTCGTGCTTGACGAAGGCCGCCTGCATCGGGTGCAGGTTGCCGGGTGTGCCAAGGCCTTCGATCGTGGTCACCTTGGCGCCTTCGTGCATCACCGCGAGCGTGAGGCACGAATTGATGCGGCGGCCATCGACGATCACCGTGCACGCGCCGCACTGGCCGTGGTCGCAGCCCTTCTTGGTTCCTGTCAGGTGCAGGTGCTCCCGCAGCGCGTCGAGCAATGTCGTGCGGGTGTCCAGTGCGAGGCGGTGCGTCTTGCCGTTGACGCTCAGCGTCACGCGCGACAGCGCCGCACCGTCGGCGGCGCGGGCCGGGGCGGCAGTGGCAGCAGGTACGCCGGCCAGTGCCGGCACCGATGCGGACGCCGCACCGGCCTTCAGCAGGCCGCGTCGGGAAATCGTGAACTCTTCGGGCGTGGTCATGTCGCGTTCCGCTCCTTCATCGATTCGATCGCGCGTGCCACGGCAAGGCAAGGACACGCGCATGGGAATAGCCGGCTCGAACGGCCGACCTGGAGGCACTTTAGGCCCGTACCCTGGACGCGAATAGCCCCCGCAACCTTGAAGGACTGGCAAGTTGCTGTTGATAATCGACAGCGAAAGGGCCGCTCCATGCCGATCAACGAACTGCGTTCCATCGCGACCTTTGCGAAGACCGCCGAACTCGGCAGCCTGCGCCAGGCAGCCGCCGCACAGGGGATCACCCCGCAGGCGGCCAGCCAGGCACTGGCGCAGCTGGAGCAGCACCTCGGCGTGCGGCTGTTTCACCGCACGACGCGCAGCATGTCGCTCACCGACGAGGGCCGACAGTTCCTCGAGGCCGCGCAGCCGGCGCTGGTGGGCCTGCAGCGCGCCCTTCGCATGGCGCGCCAGGCCAAGGACGAGATCGCCGGGCCGTTGCGCATCGTCGGTCCGCGTTCGACCTTCGCGCCGGTGCTGTGGCCCTTGCTCGACGAGTTCTGCCGGCTCCACCCCGAAGTGCAGCCCGACGTGCAACTGGACGACCGGATCGGCAACTGGGTGGAAGACCGCGTCGACGTGGGTGTTCGCGTGGGACAGTCACCCGCCGAGGGTGTCATTGCGCGCAAGCTGTTCCCCCTTCAACTCATCATCTGCGCAGCACCGGCGTACCTAGCCCACCACGGCGCACCGGACAGCCTCAACGCACTGGCCGCGCATCGCTGCAGCGCCTTTCGCCATCCGAGCACCGGCAGGGTCCTGCCCTGGTACGTCAAGATCGAAGACGCAAGGGTCGAACACCACGTGGTTCCTGCGTTGTGCATCAACGAAGAAGCGCTGGAGACCGAGGCCGTGCTGGCCGGGCACGTTCTCGGGCTGCTGACGGGCGTGATCGCCGCACCGCACATTCGCGCGGGACGCCTGGTGCCGCTGCTGACCGCCGGGCACATGGACGATCACTCCAGCATCTTCGTGTACTACGGAAGCCGCGCCGCGCAGCCCACGCGGGTCAAGGCGTTCATCGAACTGGCCGTCCAACGCCTGGTGAACAGCACGGCCTACGTCTTGACTGCGAAGGAATTGCAGTCTGCGGAAGCAAAGGGGCGGAAGGCGTATCCGCGGCAGTGAAGCGTGGCCGGGTTCTTCTCCAGCTATTGCGCCGCCTGCAGCACCGCAGCCATCTTCTGATGGATCAGGTTCACCGCCTTCAAGGGCCGAAGTATCACCTTGAATTCGATGATCTTCCCCGCTTCGTTCCACTTGATCATGTCGACACCGTTGATGGTGATACCGTCCAGCTCGAGTTCGAATTCGAGAACGGCGTCGCGCTCGACCTTGAGCTCGCGAACATAGTGGAAGCTCTCGTTGAAGAAGACCTGAAACGCCGCGGCCAGGTACCTCTTCGTGATGCCCTTTCCGACCTGCGGCCTGTGCACCACCGGCGAGTGGAACACGGCCTCCTCGTCCAGCAGGGCGTCGAGCCCGTTCGCATCGTGTTCCTTCACGAGTCGGTGCCAGGTGGTGATGGTGTCGATCGACATGGTTCT
>CAMATD010000051.1 GCA_945860785.1 Variovorax sp. YR752
GCCGGCGGTCCGACGCGCTTTGCCATCCAGTGCGCACAAGCGGCCGAAAAAGCCGGCGCGCACGGCATCCTGCTGCTGCCGCACTACCTCACCGAAGCCGGCCAGGAAGGCTTGGCCGCGCACGTCGAAGCCGTGTGCAAGAGCGTGAAGTTCGGTGTGATCGTCTACAACCGTGCGTCGAGCCGCCTCAAGCCCGACACGCTGGCGGGCCTCGCCGAACGCAACCCGAACCTCGTCGGCTTCAAGGACGGCGTGGGCGACATCGAAGCGATGGTCGCGATCTACCAGAAGATGGGCGACCGCTTCGCCTACCTGGGTGGCCTGCCCACCGCCGAGGTCTATGCCGCGGCCTACAAGGCCATGGGCACACCGGTGTACTCGTCTGCTGTCTTCAACTTCATCCCGAAGACGGCGATGGATTTCTATCACGCGGTCGCTGCCGATGACCTGCCCACGCAGCACCGCCTGCTGAAGAACTTCTTCATGCCCTACCTCGAGCTGCGCAACCGCACGCCGGGCTACGCGGTGAGCATCGTCAAGGCCGACGCCAAGATCGTCGGCCACGACGCCGGCCCGGTGCGCGCACCGCTCACCGACCTCAAGCCTGCCGAGATGGAAGAGCTGAAGGCGCTGATCGCCACGCTGGGCCCGCAGTAAGCGGCTTGTCCTCGCAGCCGTCGACAGCACCAGCAAACAAGAACAGGAGACAACGACATGCACATCAAAAAGCTTTTCCTCATTGTCGCTTCGGCCGCGATGTTCGCGGGCTGCGCCAACATCGTGCCCGCCGGCAGCGGCGGCGCATCGGCCCAGCCGGCGGTGGCCGCGGCGGCCGAACGCCTGCGCATCGCCATGGTCGACCCGACAGCCGCCGCGCTCGGCGCGCTGGTGGCCGACGACCTGAGCTACGGCCATTCGGGCGGCAAGGTCGACACCAAGGCCAGCTTCATCAGCGACCTGCTCGACGGCAAGTCGGACTTCGTGACCATCACGATCACCGACCAGACCATCAAGGTGGTCGATGCCAACACGGCCATCGTGCGCCACTCGCTCGCGGCCGACACCAACGACTCGGGCAAGCCCGGCAAAGTCAGCCTGAAGATCCTCGGCGTCTGGCAGAAGCAGGGCGGCGACTGGAAGCTGCTGGCCCGGCAAGCCGTTCGTGTCACGCCCTGAACGGACGCGCGGATGAAGAAAAGAGATATCCTGGCGGCAGGCTTCGCGCTGGCCGCCACCGCACTGCTGCCCCTTCATGCCTCGGCGCAAGCCGATGCATGGCCGCAGCAGAAGCCCGTGACCATCATCGTGCCGTTCCCCGCCGGCGGCTCCACCGACATGGTGGCGTGTGCGCTGGCGCTGCAATTGCAGACGAAGCTCGGCGGCAGTTTCGTCGTCGACAACCGCCCTGGCGCCACGGGCACCATCGGCACCGGCTTCGTCAAGCGAGCGGCGCCCGATGGCTACACGCTGCTGGTGTCCTCGCTGGGTGCTTTCGTCGTCACGCCGCATCTGCAGAAGAGCGTGCCCTACGACGCCACCAAGGACTTCGACTACATCAGCGTGCCCGTGCAGGCGCCCAACGTGCTGGTCGCCAACGTCGCGCGGCCCGAGCACACGGTGGCCGACGTGCTCGCGCAGCTGCGCAAGACGTCGGGCAAGGTCTCGTTCGCGAGTTCGGGCAACGGTTCGTCCGACCATCTCTCGGCCGAACTCTTCTGGCAGCAGACGAAGACCGAAGGCGTGCACGTGCCCTACAAGGGCGGTGCCCCGGCGGTCAATGATCTGCTGGGCAACCAGGTCGACTTCTCGTTCCAGAACGTGAATGCCGTGCTGCCGCACATCCGCGCCGGCAAGCTGCGCGCCATTGCCGTCACCGGCGACAAGCGCTCGCCCGTGCTGCCCGACGTGCCTACGCTGGCCGAGGCCGGTGTGAAGGGCGCCGAGGTCTACTCCTGGCAAGGCATGGCCGTGCCCAAGGGACTGCCGCCCGCCTTGAAGAAGAAGCTGAGCGACGCGGTGATCGCCGCAATGCAAGACCCCGAGACGAAGAAGCGCATGCTCGACCAGGGCCTCGAAATCGTCGCCAGCACGCCCGAAGATTTCACCGCCTTCCAGTTGCGCGAATGGACGCGATGGAAGACATTGATCGATACCCGCCACATCACCGCAGACTGAGGCACCGAGCCCGAAGATGACAAGTCCTGAATCCGTTTCCAAAGTCGTGTCGGACGCGCCCGTCGTCACCGGCATGCGCGTGGTCCCCGTGGCGGGCCACGACAGCATGCTGATGAACCTCAGTGGCGCGCACGGCCCGTTCTTCACGCGCAACCTGCTGATCCTGACCGACAGCGCCGGCCACACCGGCGTGGGCGAAGTGCCGGGCGGCGAGAGGATCCGCCAGACGCTCGAAGACGCGCGCGACCTCATCGTGGGCCAACCCATCGGCCGCCACAACGCGGTGCTCAACAGCCTGCGCAGCGCGTTCGCCGGGCGTGACAGCGGCGGCCGCGGCCAGCAGACCTTCGACCTGCGCGTGACCATCCATGCAGTGACGGCCGTCGAAGCGGCGCTGCTCGACCTGCTGGGCCAGTTCCTGGAAGTGCCCGTGGCGGCGCTGCTCGGCGAAGGCCAGCAACGCGATGCGGTGCAGATGCTCGGCTACCTCTTCTACGTGGGCGACCGCAAGAAGACCGACCTGCCTTACGAGAGCGCCCCCGGTGCCGACAACGACTGGTTCCGCCTGCGCCACGAAGAAGCGATGACGCCCGAAGCGATCGTGCGCCTCGCCGAAGCCACGCATGCGCGCTACGGCTTCACCGATTTCAAGCTCAAAGGCGGCGTGCTGCGCGGCGAGGAAGAAGTCGAAGCGATCCGCGCATTGCACGAGCGCTTTCCGAAGGCGCGCGTCACGCTTGATCCGAATGGCGGCTGGCTGCTGCAGGACGCGATCCGCCTCTGCCGCGACCTGCACGGCGTGATGGCCTATGCCGAAGACCCGTGCGGCGCTGAAGGCGTGTTCTCGGGCCGCGAGGTGATGGCGGAATTTCGTCGCGCGACCGGCCTGCCGACCGCCACCAACATGGTCGCCACCGATTGGCGCGAGATGGTGCACAGCCTCTCGCTGCAATCGGTCGACATTCCGTTGGCCGATCCGCACTTCTGGACCATGCAGGGCTCGGTGCGCGTGGCGCAGTTGTGCCAGGCCTGGGGCCTGACCTGGGGCTCGCATTCGAACAACCACTTCGACGTGTCGCTCGCGATGTTCACGCACGTGGCTGCAGCTGCACCCGGCAAGGTCACTGCCATCGACACGCACTGGATCTGGCAGGACGGCCAGCGCCTGACCAAGGCACCGTTGCAGATCGAAGGCGGCTTCGTGAAGGTGCCGACCCGCGGCGGCCTCGGTGTGGAGCTCGACATGGACGAAGTCGAGAAGGCGCACCAGCTCTACCTGAAGCACGGCCTCGGCGCGCGCAACGACGCGCAGGCGATGCAATACCTGATCCCGGGGTGGACTTTCGACAACAAAAAACCATGCATGGTCCGTTGAAGGTTTAGTCTCCCGTTTCCATGCCCGCAGCCGGACACGCAGTGCTCCGGCTTCTTTCTTTCCATCGAGCAGCAAGGAACCCCTCATGCAAAACTTCGACAACCTGATCGCAGGCGAATGGCGTGCCGGCGCAAGCTACAGCCCCAACGTCAACCCCAGCAACCTGGCCGATGTGCTGGGCCAGTACACGCAAGGCGATGCGGCGCACGTCGACGCGGCCGTGGCAGCAGCAACCGCAGCCTTCCCCGCCTGGGCCACGGGCAGCATCCAGGCGCGTTCGGACGCGCTTGACAAGATCGGCACCGAAATCCTTGCGCGCAAGGAAGAGCTCGGCACGCTGCTGGCGCGCGAAGAAGGCAAGACCAAGGCCGAAGGCATGGGTGAGGCCGCGCGCGCGGGCCAGATCTTCAAGTTCTTCGCGGGCGAATGCCTGCGCCTGTCGGGCGAGGTGCTGCCTTCGGTGCGCCCCAACATCGGCGTCGAGATCACGCGCGAACCGGTCGGTGTGGTCGGTCTCATCACGCCGTGGAATTTCCCCATCGCCATTCCCGCATGGAAGATCGCGCCGGCGCTCGCCTTCGGCAACTGCGTGGTGCTGAAGCCCGCGGACCTCGTGCCGGGCAGCGCCTGGGCGCTGAGCGAAATCATCAGCCGCTCGGGCATTCCGGCCGGCGTGTTCAACCTCGTGATGGGCCGCGGCAGCGTGATCGGCGAAGCGCTGGTCAACCACCCCGGCATCCATGCGATCAGCTTCACCGGCTCGGTCGGCGTGGGCCGCAACATCGCGGTCCAGTGCGTCACCAACCACAAGAAGGTGCAGCTCGAAATGGGCGGCAAGAACCCGCAGGTGATCCTGGACGACGCCGACTTGGCACAGGCCGTGGAGCTCAGCGTGCAGAGCGCGTTCTACTCGACCGGCCAGCGCTGCACCGCATCGAGCCGCCTGATCGTGACCGAAGGCATCTACCCGAAGTTCATCGAGGCGATGAAGGCGCGCATGGCGAAGATCAAGGTCGGCGATGCGCTGGCGCAGGGCACCGACGTGGGTCCCGTCTCGTCGAAGTTGCAGCTCGAACAGGACTTGAACTACATCGAGATCGGCCAGGGCGAAGGCGCCACGCTCGCAGCCGGCGGCGAACGCCTGAAGCTCGAGACCGACGGCTACTACATGTCGCCCGCGCTCTTCAGCGAATCGGCTGCCGCCATGCGCATCAACAAGGAAGAGATTTTCGGCCCGGTGGCGAGCGTGATCCGCGTGAAGAACTACGAAGAGGCGCTGGCCACGGCGAACGACACCAAGTTCGGCCTCTCGGCCGGCATCGCCACCACCTCGCTGAAGTACGCCACGCACTTCAAGCGCCACAGCCAGGCCGGCATGGTGATGGTCAACCTGCCGACGGCGGGCGTGGACTACCACGTGCCGTTCGGCGGCCGCAAGGGCTCGAGCTACGGCCCGCGCGAGCAGGGCAAGTACGCGCAGGAGTTCTTCACCACGGTGAAGACGGCCTACACGCTGGCCTGATCCTCGAACGCCCGCATTCAGTCGTGCCCGCGGCGCATCGTGCACCGCAGGCCGAATGCGAGCAGCATGCCCAGCCCGCCCGCCAGCGCAACGATGGCGGCGGCCGCAGACCAGCCCAGCGCATCCACCGCCCCGCCCACGATCACCGGGCCAACCATCTGCCCGAGGTTGCTGCCCAGCATCAGCAGGCCCACGGCCATCGGGACCAGCTGCGGGCTCGGCGCCACCGTCGCGGAGGTGCCGATCAAGGTCGCGGGGAGCAAGCCGCCCACGCCTGAAAACACAAGGCACAGCACGAAGGTCGGCGTTTCGCCCAGCACCGGCAGGAAGATGCCGAGCGCCGAGACGCTCATCACCGCGCTCGCCGCGGCCACCAGCACCCAGCGCGCCACGCCGCGTTCCAGTAGCACGCCGGCTGCGAGGTTGCCCACGATGTTCGCGCAGCAGGCCACGGCGCTGAGCAGCCCGGCCGTGCCGATGCTCACGCCCATGCGTTCGATCAGCAGCACCGGAAGAAAACTGAAGAGTGCGAAGAACTGCAGGCTGTAGATCGCGAAGGACGCCGCGATCAGCGCAGGTGCGCCGGCCTTGACGGTCGCAGCCGTGTCCCGGCCCATGCCGCGCCACGACGTTGCCGCTGCGTCATCTGCGTGGTTGTTGTCGCGCGAAACGGCCAGCAGCACCAGCAGGGTCAACACGCCTGCCAGCACCGCATTGCCCAGCCAGAAGCCGCGCCAGCCGTCGAGCACCGAGCCGATGAAGAGCGCAATGGCAATCCCGGCCGGCATGAAGCAGCTCCAGATCGCGAAGGCGAGGTCCTTGCCGCCCGGCGCAACGATGCGCTGGAGCACGGCCGGGCCCGCGATGGTGATCAACACGAATCCGAAGCCCTCGATCACGCGCCCGAGCAGCAGCGTCGCAATTCCGTTGGCCAGCGCACCGGCGGCACTGCCGATGGCGATGGCCAGCAGCCCCGTGAGCAGCAGGCGCCTGTCGCCGGCGCGCGCGATCCATGCGCCCACCGGAATGGCGCCGACCACGCCAAGCAGCGAGAACATCGCCATCAGCCAGCCGACCATCGACAGGTCGAGCCCGAAGTCCGCGCGCAGCTGAGGCACCGCGATCGCGACCTTGCCGACCTGGAGAGAGGCGACCACGCCGGCCATCACCACCATGCCCACGCCGAGCCACGGGGTCGTGGTGGGCGGGTGCCGGGTGGTGGCGGACATTTCGAGGGGGTACTGCATGCCTCGACTGTGATCCGAACAGGATATCAATGAAAGCAAATAAAATCGACCAACTCAATCGATTGAACAGATCATGCTAGACGTCCTCACCCTGAGCCAGATGCAGATGTTCGCAGTAGTGGCGGACGCGGGCAGCTTTCGCTCCGGCGCCGCCAGGCTGCATCGCGTGCAGTCGGCCGTGAGCCATGCCATTGCCAACCTCGAGGCGCAGCTCCAAGTGCGGCTCTTCGACCGCTCAGGCCACAAGCCGGTGCTCACGCCCGCGGGCAAGGCGCTGCTGGGCGATGTCAGGGTCATCCTGTCGAAGGTCGATGCGCTGCGCACGCGGGCGCATGGGGTGGAGCAGGGCATCGAGCTGGGTCTGTCGATCGCGGTCGATACGCTCGTTCCGCCCGCACTGGTGGCCGAGGCGGTGCGTGGGCTGCATGCCGTCTATCCGAGCATCGGTCTCCGCGTGGAGTTCACCTCGATGGGCGGCACCATCGATGCGCTCTGTTCGGACCGGTGCGACCTGGCCATTGCAGCCTTCGGCCACGCCGACGAGAAGATCAGCCGCGAGTTCCTGATGTCACTGCGCATGGTCGCCGTCGCCGCGCCGTCGCATGCGCTCGCGGCCCACGCGGGCCGGCGGGGCGCAACGAAGGAGCTGGACGCCGCAACGGCCGAGCATGTGCAGATCGTGCTCGAAGACCCCAGCACGCGCAGCGAGGGCCGCGATTTCGACGTGCTCTCGCCCACCACCTGGCGGGTCAACGACATGTACATCAAGCTCGCGCTGCTGCGCGCCGGGCTCGGTTGGGGAAAGATGCCCTCATGGCTGGTCGCGGACGATCTCGCGGGTGGCACGCTGGTGCGGCTGCCGGTAGGCAGGATCGGCCCCGGCGGAGAGACCGGTCACGAAGCCTATTTCTGTCACAGCACAGACAAGCCGCTGGGCGCGGGCGCCACGCTGCTGCGCGATTGCTTCATGGCGGAAGCGAAGACGGCGGCGCACGGCGGCGACGGCGCATCGCAAACTCGATCAGCTCGAAGATCCCCTCGCTGATCAGCGCCATCGCAGCGGCCGGCAGCGCGCCGGCCAGCAGCAGTTCGCGGTCGTTCAACGCCAGGCCCGTCACGATGCGTTCGCCGAATCCGCCCGCACTGATGAAGGCCGCGATGGTCGCCGTGCCGATGGCAATGGCGGTGGCGGTTCGCACGCCCGCGAGCAGCGTGGGCAGCGCCAGCGGCAGCAGCACGAGCTGAAGGCTCTGCGGCGGCGTCATGCCGAGCGCGGTGCCGGCCAGGCGCAGGCCGTTCGGCACTTCGGTGAGACCCGTCACCGTGTTGCGCATGATCGGCAGCAGCGAATAGAGCGTGAGCGCGATCAGCGCGGGCATTGCGCCGATGGCGCCGAGCATCGAGATCAGCACGGCCAGCAGCGCCAGCGAAGGCACGGTCTGCAGGATGCTGGCAAAGCCCAGCACCACGGCCCGCAGCCGCAGATGCGGCAACACCAGGATCGCGAGCGGCACGCCGATCAGGATCGCGACGCCTACCGACACCGCCACCAGCAGCAGGTGCTGGCGCGTGAGCTGCCAGAGGTCGGGGCCGAAGAGTTGGCTGTGAAGCCGCGCTTGGCTTCCTGCGGCTGCGCCTTTCCCGCCTTTCCTGCGCTCGCGAGGAAGTCGCGCGCGATCACATCGAAAGGCACGCTCTGCAATTCGGCGCGCGCATTCATCGCGATCATCGCGTGCTCGTCGACCTTGCCTTCGAGCGTCTGCAGCGCGGCCCACACCTTGGGCAGCCGCGTCGGCAGGTCGAGCTTGTAGAGCACCACTGCGTCGTAGCGCGGAAAGTACCTCCTGTCGTCTTCGAGCACGCGCAGGCCCAGGTGGTCGATCTTGGCGTCGGTGGTGTAGATGTCGATCGCGTCGATCTGCTTCGCGACCAGCGCGTCATAGGCCAGCCCATGATCGAGGCCGGTCGGTGTCTGCGTGAAGCCGTAGCGCGCCGCCAGGCCCTTCCAGCCGTCGGCGCGGCCGAGGAACTCGTTCGACAGGCCGAGTTTGAGTTCGGGGTGCTTCGCCAGGTCGCTCAGCGTGCGCAGCCCGAGCCGGTCGGCATCGGCCGCGCGCACGGCCAAGGCATAGCCATCGTTGAAGCCCAGCGGTATGGCCACGCCCAACCCCATCGGCGCAAGCGCCGCATTCATCGCTTCGCGCGTGTCCGCTGGCGAGCCCTTGAGGATTTCGAGCGCGATGGTGCCGGTGTATTCGGCGTAGAGATCGATCTCGCCCGAGCGCAATGCTTCATAGACGATGGCCGTGTTGCCGAGGCCCCGTCGTACGACAGGCGGCGCCGCGGTCTGCGCGAGCAGCTCGGCGAGGATGTACGACTCGGTGAAGCGCTTGGAGCCGACGCGCAGCGTGTCGTCCGCGGCCTGCGCCGGTGCGGCGGCAAGCCAGGCCATCGAGAACAACAGGGCGGCACGCCAGAGGCTGCGGAGCAGGTGCATCCGGGTCAGTGTATCGACATCTTTTCGTTTGGCGCACCCGTCCATCTCCTACACGCCGTGGTGCGCGGAGCCGATGCAGGCCAGGGGCGGTGGGGTTCATAGTCGGTCGCCATGAAGTCCAAGTCCTCCAAGACGAAATCCCCCAAGACCCCGAAAACCGACCTGCCCGGTCCGGACGTCCATGGCCTGCGAGAGCTCCCTGGCCTGCAGGTTGATGGCTATAGCCTGCAGCTGCGCGACAAGGACGGCTTCATCGGCGAACAGGCCAGTCAGACCGCTTTCAGGGAACTGCTCGAACGCTGGCGCAAGCGCCGCCGCAAGACCGGCAAGGATCCGCTGGGCTCGTTGCATTCGAGCGATCTCAGCAAGAAGCAGCTCGACCTCGCGCTGCAGAAGACGGTGTCCGAGGCCGCCGACGTGATGCATGGCGCCATCGAGGAGTTCGCCGAGGAACTGGCCTTCGTGATCCAGCGCTTCAAGCGCCAGCCTTCGTGGGAGAAGGTGCAGCGCATCGTGATCGGCGGCGGCTTTCCCGAAAGCGACGTGGGCGAGCGCGCGATCCTGCAGACGGGCGCCATCCTCGAAGAGATGGGGGTGCACGTGCAGCTCGGCCGGCTCTCGCACGACGTGGACGATGGTGGCCTCATCGGCTGGGTGCACCTGGCGCCGCGGGCCATGCTCAAGGGACATGACGCGATCCTTGCGGTGGACATCGGCGGCACCAATGTGCGCTGCGGCATCGTCAAGACCCGCCACCGCAAGGCGCGCGACTTCTCGCTCGCGAAGGTGGTGCGGCGCGAAAAATGGCGCCATGCCGACGAAGACCCCAACCGCGGCAACATGGTCGATTACATTGCCGAGATGCTCGAAGACACGGTGCGCTACAGCGAGCGCAAGAAGATCCGGCTCGCACCGTTCATCGGTATCGGTTGCCCTGGGCTGATCCGCCAGGACGGCTCGATCTCGCGCGGTGCGCAGAACCTGCCGGGCGACTGGGAGAGCCACGCCTTCCACCTGCCGAGCGAGGTGTTGCGCCGCATGCCGATGATCGGCTCGGGCCCGACGCTGGTGCTGATGCACAACGACGCGGTGGTGCAGGGCCTGAGCGAGCTGCCGTTCATGCGCGACGTGAAGCACTGGGGCGTGCTGACCATCGGCACGGGGCTCGGCAACGCCAGCTTCACCAACGTGCCTTGAGAGCCTGTCTACGATCTATTTTTGGGGGCCACGTTGGGGCGCTGCTGTTCAGGGCGCGATCACGCCGGCGGTGTGCTCTGCGCAGCGAAATAAAGGAGGAGCGAAGCGGGGGACATTCGCGGAGGGGAGTACCCGGTGTCCTGTGCACGCACCCCGGACCGCCGCCGCTACAGATCTTCGGGCCGCGGGCCTTCGATGCGCACGTTCGCGGAGGTAGTGGCGATGTTGCCTGCCGCATCGGCAGCGCGTACCTCGATGTTTGCGCTGCCGGTCTTCACGGGTGTCCACGCGCAGACATGCGGCGTGGCGCGCAGCGTGCACACAGTCTTGCCATCGACGATGAATTTCAGCTCGGCGACGCCGACGTTGTCGGATGCTGTTGCAGTGAGCCGGGTTGCCAGGCCGGCAGCGATCGACGGCGAAGTGGTCAGCGCCACGGTAGGTGCCACGGTGTCGGTCGGCGGATTGACGATCACGTTGGCGAAGGCGACCGCAGAGTTGCCGGCCACGTCGAGCGCGATCACGCGGATCGTCTGCGTGCCCGGCGCCGTCGGCGTCCAGCTGCAGGTGTACGGCGGCGCGGTGAAGGTGCAGATCGGCAGGCTGTTGGCGCCGACCACCTTGACGCCGAAGACGCCGACGTTGTCCACCGCCACCGGCGCGAGGGTCGTGGGCTGGCCCACGGTGGCCATCGCCGGCGCGGCCAGCGAGACGGTCGGCTTGTAGGCATCGGGAATGCCGAGCGACAGGTCGATGGTGAACGCCGGCTGGCCCTGCACCGCCTTCTGTTCGAAGGCATCGAAGATCGTGAACCATGTCGCGCCCGGTGCGCGACCCGGTGCCTGCGCCTTCACGAGGAGGTTCGTCTTGCCGACGGCGAAGCAGCTGAAGCCGCAGTGCCAGTCGAATGCGAAGAGCCCACTGGCATTGGCCACGCCCTCTGCGAGTGGCTCCAGCGGTTTCTGCGCACCAGGGTCGCGCCACACCGAGACCTGTGCGCCGGCAAGTGCGCCGCCGGTCTCGCGGTCGGTGACGCGCACCTGCGTGGCGGTGGTCGTGGCCATGTAGTTCGAGCTGCCGAGCTTGGGCCAGTCGCTCCAGTCGGTGTTGATGTTGACCTTGGTGCCTTCGGTGAAGCGGATCATCTCCAGCGTGGCGACGCGGTTGGCGGTCGGGTCGAAGCGCTCTTCGAACACGGTGCCCAGCAATGGATCGAGGCGCCAGCCCTGGCGCTGCCACCAGTAGCGGTCGGTCAGCTTCGCGAGTTCGAGGTCGGCCTTCGGTGCCACGTCGGTGGTGTCGTTCACGGTGATGGCGCTGTAGTACTCGCCCGAGCCGGCGCCGAAGACATGCTCGAGTTCGTGCAGCAGGGTCTTGAGCTGGCGGCCGAGGTAGTCCTTCTCGGTGGACTCGGGCGTCGCTGGCGTGATGGTGCGCGACAAGCGCAGCGGATCGTGGATCGCGGTCCAGTTGAGGTTCCAGGTCACGCCCTTGGGCGGGAAGGTCGTGCTCGTGGTGAGGCCGCCGTGGCTGTAGCCCTCCCGCGACTTCGAGACGCACAGCACGATCTCGCGCTCGGCCACGCCGTTGAAGCCGCATTGCGGCGCCGACGCCGGCGTGACGATCTGAAGGTCCCTGGCCGGATCGAACACGAAGCTGCGCACGGTTTCGCGCGTGAACACCGTGTTGATGTCGGCGACGTACTGGGCGAGCCGGCGTCCCGCTTCAGGGGCACCGATGTCGGCCACCAGCTGCGGATCGACGAAGAACCTCAGGCGGTGGACGCTGGGTGTGGCGCGGCCGACTTCGTCCATGGCGGCCCAGGCCGTGGAACACAAGCAAAGCAGCATGGCGCAAGCCAGAGGCATGGCTGCGCCCAGCCGGCGCGCACGCGCCAGCAGCGAATAAACGGATCGCATCGTCTTTTGCGCCCTCTCAGGGTAGCCCGGCAAAAATCAAAGGGGTAACGCTTCAGGCGAAGCGCACTCTCCCCCGCCCGTGGCCACCTTTGCTGGGCACGCTTCTGCATGGCATCGAGTTCGCCGAAGGCGAAACGCCCTGAAAGGCGCCGATGCTTCTGAAGTGCGGGGACTGGTTGCAAATCTGTTCGGCGAAGAGCGGACCGCTCATTCCCGAACACAAAGCCGTGATAACCAGGATGGGCTCGATTTTACTTTTCAACCCCGTAGGCGTGGGCCTTGGCTCTTTGTCAGGAGTGCTTAATATTTGGGCACTTTGTCACGGCACGGATGGCGGATTGCGCTGCGCCACCGCATCGGTCGGCGGCATGCCGCCCGCGAGCGCCTTGTAGACCGTGACCCAATTCACGGAAAGGCGGCTCGCGCTCTGTGCGTGGTCGCGGCGGGCCTGCAGCCATGTGCGGCGGGCGTCGAGCTCGACACCGAAGTCCGTCAGTCCGTTGGCGTAGCGCACATGCGCCAGCGTGAGTGCATCGCGGCTTTGCCGCTCCCGCTCAATGAGTTCGGCGTGGCGCTGGCGTTCGGCGGTGTAGCTGTTGAGCGCCGAGTCGATCTCGTGCCAGGCTTTGAGCACCGTCTGCTGGAAGGCGACGGTCGCTTCCTGCTGCTGCAGTTCACGCAAGTCCACGGTGCTGCGGCGGCGGCCCTGGTCGAAGATCGGCAGGCTGATGGACGGGCCGACCTGCCATTGACGGCTGCCCCATTCGCCAAAGCGCTCGCTGCCCACCGACTCGTAGCCGAAGCTCGCGCCCAGCGTGATGCGCGGGTAGAGATCGGCCACGGCCACGCCGACACGCGCGGTGGCGGCATGCAGCTGCGCTTCGGCCGCGGCGATGTCGGGGCGGCGTCGCGCCAGGTCCGAGGGGAGGCCGAGTGCGAGGTTCGGGAGCGCTGGTGTGTCGAACGAATCGCTGGCTGCATCGGCGAGTTCGGTGTTCAGCGTGCCGGGCGGCGCGCCGATCAGCAGCGTGATGCGGTTCATCGCATCGGCCTCCTGCTGCAGCAGCGAGGGAATGCGCGCGCGCAGTTCGGCCAGCAAGCTGCGCTGGCGCACGGGGTCGAGATCGGTGGTGAGGCCGCCATCGGCGCGCGCCTGCACGAGTTCGAGTGACTCGGCGGCTGCTGCGATGTCGGCGCGGGCGATGCGCAGCTCGCGCTGTGTGCCACGCAGTTCGAAGTAGTTGCGGGCAAGCTCGGCCTGTACGCTGAGTTGGGCCTGTTGCAACAGCGCAGCCGAGGCACCCGCATCGGCATCGGCCGCTTCCACCGCGCGCCGCACGCGGCCCCAGAGGTCGATCTCCCACGAGGCATCGAAGCCGGCCTGGTAGAGGTTGTAGGGCTCGCTGAGCGTGCGGATCAGCTGCTCCTTGTTGGAGACGGAGGAGCCCAGCGCATCGATCATCCGTGTGGCTGCACCGCTTTCGCTTTGGCGCTGCCGCGAGACGCCAGCGCTGGCATTGACCTGCGGGCCGCGTTGAGCGGCCGCGGTGGTGCGCTGGACGCGGCTCTGTGCGAAGCGCAACGCGGCGGTCTGCAGGTCGTGGTTGGCGGCCAGCGCCATGGACTCCAGCCGATCGAGCACCGGATCGTTGAAGGCCTTCCAGTCACCGGTCGCGACGGCTGCCGTCGCAGGTGCCGCACCGCGTTCCGCACCGAGCAACGCGGGCGAGCCGCCATGCCAGGCCGACCAGTCGGCGGGTGCGCGGGGCTCCGCGGGTTTGTGGTCGGGACCCACGGCACAACCGCCGATGAGAAGCGCAAGCGCGGCAACGGCAACTGCCTGGAGGCCGTACGGCGGGTGAATGGTGAGAGGCATGAGGTGCTCCCGTTCTCAGACAAGACGATTGCGAAAGAGCCAGGTCGCCAGCGGCAACGTGATGACCGCGATGATCGAGAGCGGGATCAGGTTGTGCCACACCGTGCCCAGCCCCACGCCCTCCAGATACACGCGCTGCACCAGGTCGATCGCGAAGCGCAGCGGATTGGCCAGGGTGATCACCTGCAGGATGTGCGGCATGTTGCGCACCGGGGTGGTCAGGCCCGACAGAAGCATCAACGGCATCAGCAGCACGAAGGCATAGAGCATGGCCTGCTGCATGTTGGCCGACACGGCCGAGATCGAGAGGCCGATGCCCACGCACGCGACGGTGAAGAAAATCAGCCCTGTGTACAGCGTGACGAGCGAGCCCGCCATCGGGATGTCGAACCAGAACAGGGCCACCAGTAGGATCAGCGACGACTGCGCCAAGCCGACCATCACCGGCGGCAGCGCCTTGCCGATCATGATTTCGAGCGGCGACATCGGCGTGACCAGCAGCTGGTCGAAGGTGCCTTGCTCGCGCTCGCGCGCCACCGAGAGGGCGGTGAGCAGCAGCGTCTGCAGCATGCTGAGCGCGGCGATCATGCCGGGCAGCAGGTTCCAGCGCGTCTCGAGGTTCGGGTTGAACCAGGCGCGCGATTCGATGACCAGCGGCGTGGGCGATGCGCCCACGCGCGTGCGCAGCTCGGCGTTGTAGCGCTCGACCACCGCGCTCACATAGCTGGCCGCCGAGCCCGCGGTGTTGGAGTTGCGCGCATCGAGGATCAACTGGATGGCCGCAGGCTGCCCCGCGCTGAGCTGCTGCTCGAAGTTCGGCGCGATCTGGATCACCAGCAGCGCCTTCTCGGTGTCGATCACCTCGCGGATGTCGGCCTGCGTGCGCAGCGTGGCCACGCGATGGAACACGCCCGTGCTGTCGAGGTGCGCGATCAACTCCGCCGAAGCGCCGGTGCGGCTCTGGTCGAGCAGCGCATAGGGCACGTTCGTGAGGTCGTAGGTCGCGCCATAGCCGAAGACCAGGCTCTGCAGCAGCGCAGGCGCGAACAGGATGGCGCGTGTGGCCGGGTCCTTGAGGATCGCGAGCAGCTCCTTCTTGCAGAGGTTGGCGATGCGAAACAGGAAGTCGATCATGTTCTTTCCTTTGCTCCTCAGTCGAGGCTCTTGCGCGTGACGGCGCGTGCAATCAGCAGCAGGCCGATGGCGTAGCAGAGCAGGATCGCGCAGTTGCGCCAGATCAGCGGCCAGACGTCGCCCGCGAGGAACAGCGTCTTGATCAGGTCCATGAAGTAGGTGGCCGGCAGCACATGGCCGATCACGCGCACGGCCGTGGGCACGTTGCGCAGGTCGAACAGAAAGCCCGACAGCATCATCGACGGCATGAAGGTCGCGATCAGCGCGATCTGGCTTGCAAGAAACTGGTTGCGCGTGACCGACGAGATCACGAGGCCGAGGCTCACAGCCACGATTAGGTAGAGCATCGAGCTGAACACTACCACGAACAGCGAGCCGTACATCGGCACCGCGAAGAGGAAGCGCGCGGCCAGCAGGCAGAGCGCGAGGCCCAGCATGCCGACCGCGAAGTACGGAATGATCTTGGCCAGCAGGATCTCGACGGGCCGCACCGGCGTGACGAACAGCGCCTCCAGCGTGCCGCGCTCCCATTCGCGCGCCATCACCAGCGCGGTAAGAAAGGCGCCGACCAGCGTCATGATCAGCACGATCAGCCCCGGCACGAGGTACCAGGTGCTGGTGTTCGCGGCGTTGAACCACATGCGCGGCTCGACCGTGACGCTGCCGACGGGTGGTGCGTCCGCGCCCGTGCTGCTGCCCATGCGGTCGGCCTGCCGCACAGCCGATTGGGCGAGGGCGCCGCTCACGTAGGCGAGGATGATGGAGGCACGCCCGGCATCGGCGCCATGCACGATCAGCTGCACGCGCGCATTGCCCGCGGCCAGCGAGCGCGAGAAGTCGCTGGGAATGCGCACGATGCCATCGACCTTGCGCTCGCGCATCAGTTCCTCGGCGTCGTGCATCGAGCCCAGCAGAATCGGCGCGATGGTGGGCGAGAGCTGCAGGCCCGCGATGGCTTCGTGCGCGGTCGGCGAGGCGTCTTCCATCACGACGGCGACCGGCGCGTTCTTCACGTCCAGCGACATGCCGTAGCCGAAGATCAAGATCAGCACCATCGGCAGCAGGATGCCGATCGCGAGGTTGCTGCGGTCGCGCAGCAGCTGGCGGAATTCCTTGCGCGTGAGGGAGATCAGCCGGGACCAGAAACCGCTCATGCCGCCACCTTTTCCTTGTCCTTCTGCCGCGCCTTCTCGACGATGCCGATGAAGGCCTGTTCCATGTCGATGCGCTTGCCGCTGTCTTCGCCATCGAGCGCCTGCGTGCGCACCTCCAGCGGCGTGCCGATGGCCAGCACCTTGCCGGCATCCTGGATCACGATGCGGTCGCAGTATTCGGCCTCTTCCATGAAGTGGGTCGTGATGACGACGGTGGTGCCGCCCTCGGCCAGTGCCGTGATGCGGCGCCAGAACTCGCGGCGCGCCAGCGGGTCGGCGCCGCTGGTGGGCTCGTCGAGGAACAGGATCTCGGGTTCGTGCAGCAGGCCCGTGGCCATGGCCAGGCGCTGCCTGTAGCCGCCGGGCAGCTGGCCGCTGGGCGCATCGAGTTCGCGTTCGAGGTCGAACTGGCGCAGCACGGTGTCCATGCGGTCGCGCAATCGTTGGCCGCGCAGACCGTAGGCGCCGCCGAAGAACGAAAGGTTCTCGCGCACCGTGAGGTTGCCGTAGAGCGCGAACTTCTGCGATACGTAGCCGATGCGCTGGCGGGCATGCGCGCGCGCATGGCGCAGGTCGACGCCGGCCACGCGCAGCTGGCCGCCGCTGGCAGGCAGCAGGCCGCAGAGCATGCGGAAGGTGGTGGTCTTGCCCGCGCCGTTGGGGCCGAGCAGGCCGAAGATTTCGCCGCGCTGCACGGAGCAGCTGGTGCTGGCCACGGCCACGAAATCGCCGAAGCGGCGCACGAGGTCTTTCACTTCGATGACGACTTCGCCGGGTTTGCCTGGGGTTGATACAGGGTTGGCCGCCGTCGCTGCGGTGTTGTTGGAGGCGGGCGCCTGCTGAGTGCGCAGCAGCGTCATGAAGCCGTCCTCGAGCCGCGGAGGCACCGGCTCGGCGTGGGCACCGGCCAGAAGGGCATCGAGTGCCGCATCGTCCGTGCCCTGGCGGCGAATGAAGTGCACCTCGCCGCCTTGCGGCACGGCATCGACGATGTCCTGCTGCGCATCGAGCAATCGAGCCTGCATCAGGCGAGGCGGTTCGCCATCCGGCGGTGCCGCGACGAAGCACAGGCCCTGTGCATGGTCGCGAATCTCGGCCGGCGTGCCCTCTGCGAGCAACTTGCCCTCGCGCAGCACGAACACATGGCTGCAGCGCTCGGCCTCGTCGAGGTAGGCGGTGCTGACGATCACCGAGAGCTTTTCGTCGTCGACCAGCTGCTGCACGATCTGCCAGAGCTCGCGCCGCGAGAGCGGGTCGACGCCCACGGTCGGCTCGTCGAGCAGCAGCAGCTCGGGCGAGCGCACCAGCGTGCAGGCCAGGCCGAGCTTCTGCTTCATGCCGCCCGAGAGCTTGCCGGCGGGGCGATCGGTGAAGCGGCCGAGGTCGGTCATTTCCATCAGCCGTGCGTAGCGCTCGCGGCGCTTGCCGGCGGACACGCCGTGCAGGTCGGCGTAGAGATCGAGGTTCTCCTGCACGCTCAGGTCGTTGTAGAGGCCGAAGCGCTGCGGCATGTAGCTGATGCGGTCCTGCACCGCCTGCGGGTCGGCCGACACGTCGATGCCGAGCACGCGCAGTTCGCCCTCGTCGGCGCGCATCAGGCCCGCCATCAGCCGCAGCAGCGTGGTCTTGCCGGCGCCGTCGGGGCCGACCAGCGCGGTGAGCGTGCCGGCCGGCACCTCGAGCGAGACGCCGGCCAGCGCGTGCACGGGCTGCTTCGACGCCTTGACGGTGAAGCGCTTGTGCAGGGAGCGTCCGGCCACGGCCGGCCCAGTGCCGGGCATCAGGGCTTGCTGGTGGCTGTGAGCTGGAGTCGCACCGTGGCCGGCATGCCGAGCCGCAGGCGGTCTTGCTTGTCGTCGACCATCACGCGGATCTCGTAGACGAGGCTGCTGCGCAGTTCCTCGGTCTGCACGGTCTTGGGCGTGAACTCGGCCACCGACGAGATGTAGCCCACCTTGCCGGCGATGGCCTCGCCGGGCTGGCTGTCGGTGGTCACGTTCGCTGCCTGGCCCGGCTGCACGCGGCTGAGGTCCGGTTCGGCCACATAGGCGCGCACCCACTTGGGATCGGTGATCGCGAGCGTGAAGGCAGGGCGCTGCGGCGAGGCCATGTCGCCGGGTTCGAGCAGGCAGACGCGCACCACGGCGTCGATGGGCGCCTTGAGTTCGGCCTCCGTGAGCTGGTGATTCATGAGCGCGAGGTCGGCGCGCGCCGATTCGAGCTGGGCCTGCGCCTGCGCGATGTCTTCCTTGCGCGGGCCGATGACGACGAGCTGCTGCGCCTTACGCGCGTTGTCGAGCTGCGCCTGCGCCACCTTGCGCCTGGCCTGTGCGCTGTCGAGGTCCTGCTGGCTCACCGCGCGGCCGGCCGTGGTCTGGCCGATCGCCTGCAGGCGCGCGAGCTGCTGCTGCGCGAGGTCGGCATCGGCCTGCGCGGCCGCCACCTGCGCGTTCGCCTGTGCTACTTCCTCGGGGCGGCTGCCGGTCTTCAGCCGCAACAGGGCCTGCTCCTGCACACCGATGCGCGCCTGCGACTGCGCCACGCGCAGCACGAGCGAGCGGGTGTCGAGCCTGCCGAGGAGCTGCCCGGCGCGCACGCGGTCGCCTTCGCGCACCGCAAGCTCGGCCACGCGCTCGTTGGCGTTGAAGGCGAGCGAGACCTGGCGGACATCGACATTGCCGTAGAGCACGAGCTGATCGGTCGGTGTGGCCGCGCGGTGGAAGTACCACCAGCCGCCGGCCGCAGCGACCAAAGCCACGACGCCAACGGCGATGAGAGGTTTCTTGTTCATGGGCGAGGCTCCTGCCAGGATTGCGGTTGGATGTTATCAAATTGAAATTTGAATTTGAAGTATTTTTTCAATTCGATTAACCTTGGCCCATGGCCACCCGCTCTTCCAGTTCTGCCTCGTGCGCTCCGCGCGAACCCGCGGCGCGCACGCAGCGCACCGACGGCAACACCACCCGCCTGCACATCCTCGAAACCGCGGGCCAGCTGTTCGCCGAACGTGGTTTCGCCGAGAGCACGAGCAAGGAAATCTGCACGCGCGCCGGCACCAACATGGCCGCGATCAACTACCACTTCAACGGCCGCGACGGGCTCTACGAGGCCGTGCTCATCGAGGCGCACCGCCAGCTCGTGAGCGTCGATGAGCTGGTCAGCTTGGTCAGCTTGGCCAGCGTGCCCAGCGATCCGCGGCTCAAGCTGCGGGCCTTTCTCACGCACCTGATCGAGCTGGGCAGCCAGCCCAAGGCGCCCTGGGGGTTCCGCGTGGTGCTGCGCGAGGCGCTGTCGCCGTCACCAGCGATGCCCGTGATGATCAAGCAGGCGGTGCTGCCCAAGGCCAAGCTGCTGCGGGGGCTGATCGGCGGGATCATGGGGCTGGCCGACGACCATCCCTCGGTGCAGCGCGCGCTGTTGTTCACGGTGCTGCCCTGCATCGTGATGATGGTCGCGCCCAAGGACCTGGGCAACAAGGTGCTGCCGGCCCTCAAGGACACCGAAGGGCTCGTGAACGACCTGATGCGCTACGTGCTGGCCGGCCTCGATGCCGTGGCGAAGGAAGCCAAGGCCGCTGCGCCGGCTGCTACAGCTGGAAAGCGACGGTGAGCAGCAGCCCTTCGGCCACGTCGCGCACGATGCCCGGACGCCGCGCGCGATAGGGCTCGCCGGCGGAGGCCGTGGTGTCGATCCACTCGGCCAGCCAGTCGATTTCTTGCGGGCCGTAGAACACCACGGCCGCCTCGTGGTTCAGCAGCAGGCTGCGCAGGTCGAGGTTGATCGAGCCGCACATCGCCAGCTCGTTGTCGACCACCACCGCCTTGGCATGCGCCATGAACGGCAGCATGCGAAAGCTCACGCCCGCGCGCGCCAGGTCGCGCATGGCACGGGCGCGCACGAAGTCGGCGAGGCGGTGGTTCGACTGCGCGGGCATCGCGATGGTCACCTGCACGCCGCGCCGCGCGGCCAGCCGCAGCGCATCGCGCAGGCCGTCGCCGGGCACGAAGTAGGGCGTGATCGCGAGCAGGCGGTGCTCGGCGCGAAAGCAGGCGTCGATCAGCAAGGCGTGCGCGGTGTCTTCGGTCTGGTCGGGGCCGCTCGGCAGGAATTGGGCCATCGCGGTGCCGGGGCCCTCGGGCGCGTCGTCGGCCGTGATCGCGCGGGCCTTGCGGGGGCGCACCGAGGTCCAGTCGTGGTCGAACTGGCGCGCGGCCGCCGCGGCCACGCTGCCGTGCAGGTCGAACGAGAGATCGCGCCAGGCCTCGGGGTGCTTGGCATTGCCGGTGAAGTACTCGCCCGCGAGGTTGCGCCCGCCCGACCAGAGCCAGCCGTCGTCGGCGATGGTGAACTTGCGGTGGTTGCGCAGGTTGCGCGGCCCGATGCGGTGCAGGCTGAAGAAGGGGCGGAACACCGCCACCTCGCCGCCCGCCGCGCGCAGCAGGTCGAAGTGGTGGCGCGGCAGCGAGAGCGCGCCAAAGCCGTCGAGCAGCACCCGCACCTTGATGCCCTCGCGCGAGCGCTGCGCCAGCCGCGCGATCACCGCATGGCCCAGCGGGTCGTCGCCGATGATGAAGGTGCACACGTCGATGCGCTCGCGCGCGCCGTCGATCACCTGCCACAGCGCTTCGCGCGCGGCCTCGCCGTCGGCGTGCAGGCGGATCGCGCAGCGCCCGGGCGAGGCCAGGCCGAAGCTCTCGATCAGGTCGGCGGCCCAGTGCCCCGGCGGCACCGAGCGCGGCGGCCGCGGCGAGCCGGCCGGGCGCAGCTTGCGCTGGCCGAACAGCAGGTACATCGGCAGGATGAAATAGGGCAGCAGCACCAGCCCCATGACCCAGGCAATGGCCGTGGTGGGAGCGCTCTGCTCGCGGCGCGCGCGCGTGGTCAGTACGTAGACGAGCAGCGCAAAAGTGACGACGAGAAAATGCTGCGAAGGTGAGGGCAGCCAGTCGAACCTTGTATTCGGCATGGGGCAATGATGCCTCAGCGCGCCGCGGCCGGATCAGCGTTGCAGGAAGGCCGGCACGCCGCGCCCCTGCGAGGCGAGGAACTGCATCATCGGATCGACCACCGCGCGCACTGCCGGCCGGTCGCCTACGCGTTCGCGCCAGGCCAGGAGGCGCGGCGTGGCGCTGGTCATGCCGGCGCCCTTGCGGTCGGCGAAGACGTAGGCCATGTAGAAGGCGATGTCCGCGAAGGAGTACGGACCCGCGAGGTAGTCGCGCGTGGCCAGCAGGCCTTCCATCTCTTCGTAGAAACGCGCGCAGCCGGCACAGGCCGCGACCGCCGGGGCGCTCTGCATGTCGTGCTGCAGGCCGAAGAGCTTGATCACGTTCGGGAAGAAGACCTCGTCGGACTTCTGCTCCAGCTGCCGCGCCCGCGCCCGTTCGGCAATGCCTTGGGGCCACAGTGCGGGGGCAGGATACTGGTCTTCGAGGTACTCGAAGATCTGCGTCGAATCGAAGAGCTCGACATCGGCGTCGATCAGCACCGGCACCTGCTGCTTGACAGGGTTGATGCGCAGCACGTCGGGGTGCTTGGGCTCGTAGGCGTCGTCCTTGATGAACGGCACCATGATGAGTTCGAAGGCGATGCCTTTTTCGAGCGCGGCGATCTGCACCTTCGCGCCGAACATGCTGAGGGGGCCTGAGAGGATTTTTGTGATGGTCGTCGTCATGCCCCCGACTTCACCAGAAACCGGGCCTCAGGTCGAGCCCCAGACCTCCTGCGCCGTCTCGACCACCAGGCGCAGCTTGTTGCGCTGCGCGTCCACCGCGATGTTGTTGCCGTGCACCGTGCTCGAGAAGCCGCACTGCGGCGAGAGCGCGAGCTGTTCGAGCGGCGCGTACTTGGCGGCGTCCTCGATGCGGCGCTTGAGCTCGTCCTTGTCTTCCATCTCGCCGAACTTGGTGGTCACGAGGCCCAGCACCACGGTCTTGCCCTTGGGCAGGTAGCGCAGCGGCTTGAAGTCGCCCGAGCGGGCGTCGTCGTATTCCATGAAGTAGGCGTCGAGGTCCATTTCCTTCAGCAGCGCCTCGGCCACGGGCTCGTAGTTGCCGGCCGCCGCGTGCGTGCTCTTGAAGTTGCCGCGGCACAGGTGCATGGTCAGCAGCATGCCCGGCGGCTTCTGCGCGACCACCTTGTTGATGAATGCTGCATAGCGGTGGGGCAGCTCGTTCGGGTCGTCCCCGCGCTTGCGGGCGACTTCGCGCATGTGCTCGTCGCAGAGGTAGGCGAGGTTGGTGTCGTCCATCTGCACGTAGGTGCATCCTGCCGCGGCCAGCGAGCGCAGTTCGTCGCCGTAGGCCTTGGCCACGTCGTCGTAGAACACCGGGTCGAGCTCGGGGTAGGCGTCCTTGCTGATGCCGGCGCGGCCGCCGCGGAAGTGCAGCATCGTCGGCGAGGGGATCGTCACCTTCGGCGTGCGGCCGGCCGAGACCTGGCTCTTGAGGTACTGGAAGTCGGCGAGCTGGATGTCCTTTACGTGGCGGACCTTGTCGAGCACGCGCATCGCGGGCGGCGCGAGCTCCTCGGTGCCGTCGGGCCGGCGGATGGTGACCGGAATGTCGGTCTTCACGCCGCCGAGCTGGTCGAGGAAGTCGATGTGGAAGTAGGTGCGGCGGAATTCGCCGTCGGTGATGCTCTTGAGGCCGATGTCTTCCTGGAACTTGACGATCTCGGTGATGGCCTGGTCTTCGACCTTGCGCAGTTGCTCGGGCGTGATCTCGCCCTTGGCTTTCTGCTCGCGCGCTTCGAGCAGGTATTTGGGGCGCAGGAAACTGCCGACGTGGTCGTAGCGGGCGGGCAGGGCGGCGTGCTGGGACATGGGTGAACTCCGTCGTGGCTGAAAACGAATGGAACATCCTAGCGCCTTCAAAACAGGCATACCTGTATACGTTGAACTCAGTGTTTACCCTCTAATAAGGCGTTTAACGATGGATATTTTCTGATTTCTGTATACATTGGGGATTCATGAAAACGCCCACGACCGCCTTTCCACTGAACGCTTGGTATGCCGCCGCCTACGACGTCGAAGTGCGTCACGCGCTGCTGCCGCGCACGATCTGCAACCAGAAAGTGGTGCTGTTCCGCCGCACCGACGGGCAGGTCGCCGTGCTCGAAGACGCCTGCTGGCACCGGCTGATGCCGCTCTCGCTCGGCCGCCTCGAAGGCGACGAGCTGGTCTGCGGCTACCACGGCCTGGTCTACAACAGTCAGGGCCGCTGCACCCACATGCCGAGCCAGGAAACGCTCAACCCCTCGGCCTGCGTGCGCAGCTTTCCGGCGGTCGAGAAGCACCGCTTCGTCTGGATCTGGCCCGGCGATCCGGCCAAGGCCGACCCCGCGCTGGTGCCCGACATGCACTGGAACGACGCTCCCGCCTGGGCCGGCGACGGCAAGATGATCCGCGTGAACTGCGACTACCGTCTCGTGGTCGACAACCTCATGGACCTCACGCACGAGACCTTCGTGCACGGCTCGTCGATCGGCAACCGCGAGGTGGCCGAGGCGCCGTTCGTCGCCACGCACGGCGACCGCTCGGCCACCGTCACGCGCTGGATGGAAGGCATCGACGCGCCGCCGTTCTGGGGCGGCCAGATCCGCCACGCGCGCGGCTACACCGGCAAGGTCGATCGCTGGCAGATCATTCGCTTCGAAGGTCCGTGCACGGTGAACATCGATGTCGGCGTGGCCGAGGCCGGTAGCGGCGCGGTGCCGAAGAACGGTGATGCCGGCGACCGCAGCAAGGGCGTCAACGGCTTCGTGCTCAACACCATCACGCCAGAGACCGACAAGACCTGCCTCTACTTCTGGGCCTTTGCACGCAACTACTGCATCGGCGAGCAGCGCCTCACGCACGAGCTGCGCGAGGGCGTGGCCGGCATCTTCCGCGAGGACGAGCTCGTGCTCGAAGCGCAGCAAAAGGCGATGGACGACCACCCCGACCACCAGTTCTACAATCTCAACATCGACGTCGGCTCGATGTGGGCGCGCCGGCTGATCGATCGCATGGTCGAGAAGGAAAAGCCCGCGCGCGCCGCGATCCCGATCCGTCCCGCCGAAAAGCAGGCCGCATGAAAGTCGCCGCCGTCTCCCCCATCGAGCCCGGCGACATGGGCAGCTCGCAGGCCGTGAAGGCGCAGCTGCGGCTGCGCGAAATGATCCTCGCGGGCGAACTGCCCGGCGGCGCGCGCATTGCCGAGGTCGCCATTTCCGAACAGCTCGGCGTGTCGCGCACCCCGGTGCGCAGCGCGCTGATGCGGCTCGAACAGGAAGGCCTGCTCGAAGCGCTGCCCAACGGCGGCTACGCGGTGCGCACCTTCTCCGAGCGCGACGTGGCCGATGCCATCGAACTGCGCGGCACCCTCGAAGGGCTGGTGGCCCGGCTCGCGACCGAGCGCGGCGCGGCGCCCGTGGTGCTGCGCGAAGCGCGTGCCTGCCTGACCCGCATCGACGAGCTGCTGCGCGAGCCCGCGCTCGACGACGCGGCCTTTTCGCGCTACGTCACGCACAACGAGAAATTCCATGCGCTGCTGTGCGAGATGGCCGGCAGCCCGGTGATCGCGCAGCAACTCGAACGCGTGATCAACCTGCCGTTCGCATCGCCCTCGGGCTTCGTCATCGTCCAAGCCAATTCGCCGGCCGCGCGCGACATGCTCGTGATCGCGCAGGACCAGCACGTGCAGGTGCTCGACGCCATCGAGTCCGGCGAGGGCTCGCGCGCCGAGGCGCTGATGCGCGAGCACAGCCGCATCGCGCGGCGCAACCTGCGCGAAGCGCTGCATGGCACGCCGACCGCCGAGCAGCGTCCGCTGCCCGGTGTGCAGCTGATCCGCCGGCGCGGCTGATCGACCGTCCTTCTTTCCCCTTGCTGGTGTTCCCCGATGAAAAGCGATCTTCAATGGATGCAGGCGCAGGTCGTTGCGCTGCGCGATGTCACGCCCACGGTGCGCGAGTTCGAACTCCGGCCCGACGACGGTTCTGTCGGGTCCTATGAACCCGGTGCCCACCTGCAGGTGCAGGTGATGACGGCGCAGGGCAAGCTGCAGACGCGCTCGTACTCGCTGGTAGGCGAGGGCGACGGCCACAGCTGGCGCATTGCGGTCAAGCGGCTGGACGATGGCCGTGGCGGCTCGCTCGCCATGTGGCGGCTGGCCCCCGGCGACCGGCTGCAGGTGAGTGCACCGCAGAACCACTTTCCGCTCGACCTTTCGGCCCCCGGCTACCTGCTGGTGGCGGGCGGCATCGGTATCACGCCGCTGGTGCTGATGGCGCAGCGCCTGGGGGCGCACGCACGGCGCAGCGGCGTCCCGGTGAAGATGCTCTACGGCGCGCGCCATGCCGGCGAGTTCGGCTACCTCGCGCACCTGCGCGAAGCGTTGGGCGAAGGCGTCGTGGCGCACGAAGGCGCGGCGCACGAAGGCGCGGCGCCCATCGACTTCGCCGCTGCCATTACCGCGCTGCCGCCCGGCGGCCAGCTCTACACCTGCGGCCCGGTGCCCATGCTCGAAGCCGTCAAGCGCGCCTGGCATGCGGCCGGCCGGCCCATCGAAGACCTGCGCTTCGAAACCTTCGGCAGCAGCGGCCGCCTCGCCACGCAGTCGTTCCAGGTGCGCATTCCCCGGCACGACCTGGCGATCACCGTGCCGGCCGACAGCACCCTGCTCGAAGCGCTCGATGCGGCCGGTGTGCAGACCCTGTGGGACTGCAAGCGCGGCGAATGCGGCCTTTGCGCCATGGACGTGCTCGCGGTCGACGGCGAGATCGATCACC
Source organism: Variovorax sp. YR752 (assembly GCA_945860785.1). Classification (GTDB taxonomy): domain Bacteria; phylum Pseudomonadota; class Gammaproteobacteria; order Burkholderiales; family Burkholderiaceae_C; genus Variovorax. Next base: position 25,868 of record CAMATD010000051.1, read on the forward strand.
GCGACGTGTTCCTCAGCGAACACGAAAAGCAGTCGACCACCCGCATCTGCGCCTGTGTGTCACGCGCCGTGGGTACGCTCACGCTCGACTCCGCGTACCGCGCCGACAGCTGAAAAGAAGCCTTGCGCGATCATCGCGCAGTTCATTTGTTTATCTCGCAACAAGGGCCGGCTAGGTGATTGCCTGCTCCGCCGAATGTTGCAAAGTGTTGAAAATAGCCCCGGTTTCGCATTCCGTCCCTCCAAGGAAAACCTCATGCAAAGACGCCATCTCATCCAGACCGCAGGCCTCTCGGCGATTGCGCTCTCCGCCGCGCTTGCCGTGCCGCTGGCCAGCGCGCAGAACAACACCTTCAAGATCGGCCTGATCCTGCCCATGACGGGGCAGCAGGCCTCCACCGGCCGCCAGATCGAAGCGGCCGCGCGTCTTTACATGGCCCAGAACGGCGACACCGTGGCGGGCAAGAAGATCGAGCTGATCGTGAAGGACGACGTCGCCACGCCCGACATCACCAAGCGCCTCGCGCAGGAACTGATCGTCAACGACAAGGTGAACGTGATCGCGGGCTTCGGCGTCACGCCGGCCGCGCTGGCCGCCGCGCCGCTGGCCACGCAATCGAAGACGCCGCAGGTGGTGATGGCCGCGGCCACATCGAGCATCACCGAAGCCTCGCCCTACATCGTGCGTTCGAGCTTCACGCTGCCGCAGGTGTCGGTGGTCATGGGCGATTGGGCGCCGAAGAACGGCGTGAAGACGGTGGTCACGCTGGTGGCGGACTATGGTCCGGGCAACGACGCCGAAAAATTCTTCAGCGAGCGCTTCCAGCTCAATGGCGGCAAGGTGATTGAAAAGCTGCGCGTGCCGCTGCGCAACCCCGACTTCGCGCCATTCCTGCAGAAGGTGCGCGACGCCAAGCCTGATGCGCTGTTCGTCTTCGTGCCCTCGGGTGCGGGCGCGGCGGTGATGAAGCAGTTCCTGGAACGCGGCATGGACAAGGCCGGCATCAAGCTGATCGCCACCGGCGATGTGACCGACGACGATCAACTGAACGACATGGGCGACGGCGCACTGGGCGTGGTCACCTCGCACCACTACTCGACTGCGCACCCCTCGGCCGCGAACAAGAAGTTCGTCGAAGCCTTCGAGAAGGCCAACCCCAAGATG
>CAMATD010000052.1 GCA_945860785.1 Variovorax sp. YR752
TGCGCTGCATGGGCTCAAGCAGGCTGACATTGCTGCCGTCAACCTGATGCGCAGCTTCGGGGCTGGGTCGCTGAAGATCGTGTGGCGCCTGCGGCTGCCGGTGGCGATGCCTTCGGTGGTGACCGCGCTGCGCATCGGCGTGCCGCGCAGCATGATCGTCGCGATCGTGGGCGAGATGCTCGGCGCCTATGCGGGGCTCGGGCGAATGATCTATGAGTCGACGCAGCAGGTCGATCTGCTGAGCGTCTGGTCGGCGGTGCTGGTCGCTTCGGTGGCGAGCATGGTCTTCTACGGCGTGCTCGTCTGGATCGACCAGAAGCTGGTGTGGTGGCGGTGATGACGACGAAGACGAATCCCGCGGCATATCCCGAGATCGAAACCGCGCTGCGCGTGCAGCTCGCCGCGTGCTACCGGCTGGTGGCGCACTTCGGCATGGACGACCTGATCTACAACCACATCTCGGCACGCGTGCCGGGGCCGGATCATCACTTCCTCATCAACCCCTACGGGCTGCTGTTCTCGGAAGTGACGGCGTCGTCGCTCGTGAAGATCGACCTCGACGGCCGCAAGGTCGACGGCACCGATGCCGAGGTGAACCAGGCCGGCTTCGTGATCCACAGCGCGATCCATGCGGGCCGGCCCGACGCGCTGTGCGTGCTGCACACGCATTCGGATGCGGGCACGGCGATTGCCGCCATGCCCAACGGCCTGTCTCCGCTGAGCCAGTTCGCGATGCGCTACCAGGGCCACACCGCGTTCCACGACTACGAAGGCGTGGCACTGGAGACCGGCGAGCGCGAGCGGCTGGTGCGCGACCTCGGTGCGCACAACACGCTGGTGCTGCGCAACCACGGCATCCTGACCGTGGGCCGCACGATCCCCGAGGCCTTCATCCTCATGTACTACTTCGAGCAGGCGGCCAAGGTGCAGCTGCTCGCGCAGGGCGGTCTCGCGCCCGGCGAATCGCTGGTGTATCCGCAGCCCGAAGTGAGCGCGCTGGCCGCGCGCCAGTTCACCGAATTCGCCGGCGACATCCTGCCGCCCGGGACGCGCGAATGGCCTGCGTTCCTGCGCATGCTGGAGCGCACCCAGCCCGACTACAGGCTCTGACGCCTGCTTTCTTCTTCCTCATCCAAAGAGACGTTTTTTCAACCATGCAACTCGAGAACCTCACCTCCTTCATCGGCACCGAAGTCAAAAGCATCGACCTGCGCGAACCCGTGAGCGACGACGACTTCGCGGTGCTGCGCGACGCGCTCAACCAGCGTTCGGTGCTGCTGTTTCGCGGCCAGAGCATCGACGAGTCGCAGCACGTCGCCTTCTCGCGCCGCTTCGGCCCGCTGCTGGGCCACGTACTCACGCAGTTCCTGAAGAAGGAGCACCCCGAGGTCTACGTGCTGTCGAACGTGTCGGAAAACGGCAAGCCCATCGGCAACCACAAGGAAGGCTGGAACTGGCACTCCGACCTCTCGTACAAGGCGGAGCCCTCGATGGGCGCGCTGCTCTATGCGCTCGAAGTCCCGCCGGTGGAGGGCGACACCTTCTTCGCCTCGATGCACGCGGCCTACGAGGCGCTAGCCGACGACATGAAGGCGCGCATCCGCCACATGACTGCCACGCACAGCTACGCCAACTACTACGGCAAGGCCTTCGCCGACCGTAACCCGCTCACGCCCGAGCAGCTCGCGGCCACGCCCAACGTGGTGCATCCGCTGGTGCGCACGCATCCCGAGACGGGCCGCCTCTCGCTCTACGTCGGCGAAGACGTGGTGAAGCAGATCGACGGCCTGCCTGCCGAAGAAAGCACCGCGCTGCTGGCCGAGCTCAACGCGCACGCGATCTCGCCCGAGTTCAGCTACCGCCACAAGTGGCTCGCCGGCGACCTGCTGGTCTGGGACAACCGCTGCACCATGCACCGCGCCACGCCCTACGACGACAACGTGTACCGCCGCGTCATGCACCGCGCCACGCCCTACGACGACAACGTGTACCGCCGCGTCATGCACCGCACCACGCCCTACGACGACAACGTGTACCGCCGCGTCATGCACCGCACCACCGTGGCCGGCGACCGCCCGTTCTGACGACCTGTTGACGGCATCCAGCCACGTTTCCCCACAACCACAAGAAAGAAGGCAAGCGCATGGAATCCAACAACGAACCCGACATGGCAGAACCCTCGGCGCTTCTCCGCGGGCGCGATCGCTAGCGCGGCAAGGGCACCACGCTGTCCGACGAGCTCAAGGACACGCTCGAAGATCTGATCGTCAGTGGTGTCATGAAGCCCGGCGCACGCTTGGATGAAGCCGAGCTGGCCGAGCGCTTCAAGGTCTCGCGCACGCCGGTGCGCGAGGCGCTCAAGGCGCTGGCCGCCACCGGCCTCGTCGACCTGCGCAGCCGCCAGGGGGCGTGTGCGTGGCGCGCATCTCGCTGCCGATGCTGATCGAGATGTTCCAGATGATGGCGGTGATGGAAGGCCTGTGCGCCAAGTTCGCCGCGCGCCGCGCGACCGAGGCGCAGAAGCTGCGCATGAGCGCCTTGCACGACGAGCTCACGAGCATCCTCGCCTCGGGCGACCACTCGCGCTTCTACGACGTGAACCAGGATCTTCACGACGCACTGTACGAAGCCTCGAACACGCAGTACCTCTGCCGAGCAGACACGCGCGCTGCGCAAGCGCGTGCGCGTGTACCGCCGCTACGTCACCTTCCAGCCCGGGCGAATGACCGCGACCATCGGCGAGCACGGCGCGATCCTCGATGCGATCCGGCGCAACGACCCGGCCGTGGCATTCAACGCCGCCATCGACCACGTGAGCCTGCTCGAGGACGACATCGTCGACCTGATCGCGGCGCTGTCCGAGCAGGACGCCGGCGCGGCGTGAACCCCTTTTCCTGACACCTATTTTTTCGACCGCATCCCAGGACATCACTCCATGAAACTCGAACTCGAAGGCAAGACCGTTCTCATCACCGACGCCTCCAAGGGCATCGGCCTCGCAGCCGCCCACGCATTCGCGGCCGAAGGCTGCCACCTTCACCTCGCAGCGCGCGATGGCGTCGCGCTCGCCGCGGCCAAGGCCGAGATCGAGGAAGTCCATCCGGTGAAAGTCGCCATCCACCCGATGGACCTCGCGGCACTCGGCGCGATGACGGCGTTGGCCGACGCGGCCGGCCATGTCGACATCCTCGTGAATAACGCGGGCGACATTCCCGCGGGCCCGATCGAATCGCTCGACTTCGCCGTCGTACGCCGCGGCTTCCAGTTCAAGGTGCTGGGCTACATGGAGCTGAGCCAGATCTACTACGCCCGCATGAAGGCGGCCGGCGGTGGCGTGATCGTGAACGACATCGGCAACTCCGGCGAGAACTGGGACGCCAACTACATCGCCGGCTCCACCGGCAACGCCGCCGTCATGGCCTTCACGCGCGCGCTCGGCGGCGTGAGCCTGGACGACGGCATCCGCGTGGTGGGCGTGAACCCCGGCCCGGTGGCGACCGACCGCATGGTCAAGCTCATGAAGCGCCGCGCGCTCGACACCCACGGCGACGAAGGCCGCTGGGAAGAGCTGTTCGACAACTACCCCGGCGGCCGCCCGGCCGATCCGGAAGAGGTGGCAGAGTTGATGGTTTTTCTGGCCTCGGCGCGTGCGGCCTACATCACCGGCACCGTGGTGACCATCGACGGTGGCATCGCGGCGCGCGGCTCGATCATCAAGACCAGCAAGAAGGTGGTCGAGGCCGAACAGGCCCGGAGGCTCGCGGCATGAACGCGGCGCTGAACCCCGCAGCCATCGTGCCGGCCGTAACCAGCGATGCGGAAACTCGCAATCAGTATTTCGACAAGCTGTTTATGAATCCCGACCTGATGTGGCTGGGCCAGAACACCAACCACTTTCCGCTGCACCCCGCCGTGCGCAAGGCGCTGCATGACGCCATCGACGACGAGAGCTTCCACGCCTATGCACCGCCGCTGGGCATGGAGGCCCTGCGCTCGGCCATCGTGGCCGACCTGGGCGTGCCGGATCAATCGGCCGTGGTCACAGATGGCGCGGTGTCCGCGCTGGCGTTGGCGTGCCGCGCCTTTTGCGTGGCTGGCAAGGGTTTCGTCACGACCGACCCGGGTTGGAAGTGGCCGCTTCAGTTTGCCGTCAAGGCCGGCTCGGTGATCACCGAGATTCCGATCTCCGGGCCGGAGTACGGCTTCAAACTCTCGGCCGAGGCGCTGGCTGCATCGACCGACGGGAACACCGCCGTCATCTATCTCGTGGACCCGAACAACCCGCTCGGCACCACCTACACGGAAGACGAGATCCGCGCCTTCGCGGACCGGGCACGCGAGATCGGCGCCATCCTGATCCACGACTGCACCTACCGCGACTTCGCCGACAGCCACACGCTCGCCTCGCGCTTCTATCCGGAAGGCACGGTGACCATCGTGAGCTTCTCGAAGTGGCTGGGGCTGGCCGGACTGCGTCTTGGCGCGCTGGCGGCTTCGCCCGAACTGCTCGCGCGCATCCTGCCGCACTCGCAGGCCCCGCCGGGCGCCAGCGTGCTGGCGCAGCGCGCGGCCATCGCAGGCCTCGGCGTGAAGGACGAGTGGATGGCCGAGGTGATCGCGCAGCAGCGCGAGAACCAGCAGATGATCGTCGACGCCTTCGCGAAGCTGTCCAGCTTCGAGGTGCCGGTGTTTCCGTCGCAAGCCAACTTCATCGTGGTCGAGTGCAGCAAGGCGGGCGTCACGCCAGAGGCGCTGGTCACCGCGCTTGGCGAGCACAACATCATGGTGCGGCAGGGCACGTACCACACGCCGCGCTTTGGCCATCGCTTCGTGAAGATCTCGACGACGGTGCCGAAGGCGTGGGCGCAGGCGCTGTGCGACGTTCTGCCGCAGGCGGTAGCACGCGCACGCAGCCTGCCGGCCACCGCGGCGCTTTTCTGAAAGGCAGGCCATGAGTTTCGCCACCACCGCGGATGGCGTCCGCCTGTACTACGAGACCGTCGGCAGCGGCACGCCCATCGTGTTCGTGCACGAGTTCGGCGGCGACCATCGCAGCTGGGAGCCGCAGATGCGCTACTTCGCGCGGCGCCACCTGTGCGTGACCTTCGGCGCGCGTGGCTATCCGCCGTCGGAGGTGCCGCAGGACATGGAACGCTATTCGCAAGCCACCGCGGCCGACGACATCGCCGCGGTGATGGACGCGCTGAAGCTGGAGTGCGCGCACATCGTCGGCCTCTCGATGGGCGGCTTTGCGACGCTGCACTTCGGCCTGCGCCATGCCGACCGCGCGGCTTCGCTGGTGATCGCCGGTGCGGGCTATGGCGCCGAGAAGGAGCATGAAGAATATTTCCGCGGCGTTTCGCTCGAGGTGACGCGGCAGTTCGAAGTGCAGGGCGCCGAGCGTTTTGCGCGCACCTATTCGCTGGGTGCGAGCCGCGTGCAGTTCCAGAACAAGGACCCGCGCGGCTGGCAGGAATTCGCAACCTGGCTAGGCCAGCACGATGCGCTCGGCGCGGCCAACACCATGCGCGGCGTGCAGGCGCGCCGGCCTTCGCGCGCATGGCGGCGGCGCTCTACGCCGAGATCGGCGGGCACGACGACGCCGTGAAGTTCACCATCGGCCGGATGCAGGTGGAACCGAATGCGCCGTCGGTGGTGCCCGAGCGCGTGACGTTTCGCGTCGACCTGCGCCATCCTGACAACGCGGTGCTCGAACAACTGGGCCACAAGCTCGCCGCGCTTTGCGAGGCCCACGTAGCACCCTGCGACGCGACCGTGACGCCACTGGTCGATGCGCCTTCCAACGGTTTCGACGCCACGCTGCAGCAAGCCATTGCCGAAGCGGCCGAGCGCATCGGCCAGTTGCACATGCCCATTCTTTCCGCGGCCGGCCACGACGCGCGCCACATGGCGCCGCTGTGCGCGAGCGCGATGATCTTCATTCCCTGCCGCGACGGCGTGAGCCATGCGGAGCACGAGTGGGCCGAGCCCGCCCACGTGGCGGCCGGCGCGAATGTGCTGCTGCGCGTGTTGCTGCCCTATGCAAGCGGCGGCAAGGGCGCCCTCCGATGAACGAAGCGGTCACCGACATGGCGGACCTGCCGATGCAGCATCCGCATGCACCGGCAGGCGTCGCAGAGGCGCGGGCGCGCTTCTTCAATTCGGGCAACGCCTTCAACGTGAAGCTGCCCGAGGTGCCTGCACGGCTCTTCGCACCGCCGCAGGAGGGGCACTTCGGCGTGTTCGACTGCGACCAGTCCGATGCGCTGGGCTGCGACTTCGCGGCGACCACGCCGCTGATGCTCGCGCGCTATGTGCGCATTCCTGCTTCCGATGCCCCGCTGACCCTGGACGTGCGTGCGATCGGGTCGGTCTGGTACGTGATCTCCGGCAGCGGCCGGCTCGACGGTGCGACCGACGGCTTTGCGTTCGGCGCGGGCGATGTCTTCTTGCTGCCCGGTGCGCTGGGCTACCGGCTCGAGGCTGGGCCGACGGGTGCGTTGCTGTGGACCGTCGGCAACGAGCCGCAACTGGCCTTCGACCGCGCGCAGCCGGCTTCCGTGGCTGACGCGACCATCGATGCCGTGCACTATCCGGCCGAGGAGATCGAGCGCCAGTTCGCGCTGATCTTCTCGACCGGCACGCGAGACGAAACCTCGGGCCGCGCGCTGATCTTTTCATCCGACCGGCAGGCCGCCGCACGCAACCTCACGCCGACCCTGACGCTGAGCTTCAACACGCTGATGCCCCACACCCACCAGCGAACGCACCGCCACAACTCGGCGGCGGTGACGCTGGTGGTGCAGGGGGAGGCCTGCCATTCGGTGGTCGGCGATGCGCATTGCCCGTGGGAGCCCTGGGCGACGCTGGTGACGCCGCCGGGCGCACCGCATTCGCACCACAACGCGGGCCCGCGCGGCGCGCGCTTCCTGATCGTGCAGGACGGCGGGCTGCACTATCACGCGCGAACGATGGGGTTCGAGTTTCTGGAGGCCGTCGAAGCTTCACATCTGTTTCTTCGATCTGTCACTTGACGGCGCCACCATGCGCGCATGGCTGGCCAACTCATCTCCATCGCCCTGACCGTGGACCAACACGATGCAGGGGACTATTTCTGGATGCTGCTCGAATCCTTCGACAACTCGATGGAGTTCGAGCCGCTGATGGAGGCCGCCACCGGCTTTGCCACCTATGCGGATGCCCTGCAGGCAGGTTATGTCGTGCTGAAGGGACTGTCGGACGATCTGAACGTCGGGCCTCGGGAGGAGGGCGACGACTCAGACGTGATGGCGACGGACGACGTGAGGGATGCCGACTGACAAGCCGCTTCCCCCGTGAGGCCCAAGCTCAGCGCGTCGGCACGACCAGCGTGGCTTGTCGAACCGGGTCGAACTCGAAGCGCACGCCGAAGCGCTCGCCCGGATTGACCGGCGACGCGTACAGGCTGTCCGCGGTGTCCAGCACCACACCGATGTGATGGCCCGCCGGAATGTCGTAGGCGATGGCCGAGAAGTCGATCGGAAGATCGACAGTCTGGCCCGCCGTGGCCCAGTGCAGCGTGGCCGCACCGTGCGTGATCAACACGCCCGTGCCGATCGCGTCGACGTCGTACAGATAGGCTGACACTTGCGAGCGCGCCTGCGTCGGCGTGACGCGCAGGTTCAGCTTGGCGATGCCCCGGATTTTTGCGTGCCTTGAAGCGTCGGCCCTTCATACCGGACACCGGTGGACAGGCCCACCGTCAGCAACGAGTTGATCACCGGCAGGTTGACGCTTTCGCCGAGCGTGGAGAGGACCGGGATCGGCCCGCTGGTCGCCGTGGTGTCGGAGAAGTTCTGGATCAGGTCGGAGCCTCTCGCGGAATTGGGCGACGACGAGATCGAGCCCTTGTCCCCCTTGCCGCACAGGCAGCCGAGGTCGAAGCGCAGCGCACCGCGCGGGCCGAGGTAGTAGGTCTGGTCGCTCAGCTCGGGCGCGGGCCAGGTGGCGAAGGATTCGCGGCGGTCGCTGAACTTGACCTGCATCGTGACCTTGGGTTCGGTGTCGACGCCGTTCTGCGTTCCCTTCAACCAGCGATCGAACCAGCGGTGCGCCTGGTCGTACGGGTAGTTGTCGGCGCCCAGCAGCGCGCCGGTCAGTTCGGCCGAGGCGTGGATGCCCGGGTTGAGCACGAACTTCTTCGGTCCGGTAAGCGCCGCAAACATTGCCAGCGACGAGTTGGGCGTGAATAGGTCGTCCTGGAAGTTCTTGCTGATGAACACCGGTGCGTTGCGCGCGTTGATCGCGTCCACATAGGTCGACGGTGAGCGCACCTTCGACCACGCGGTGATCTCGGCGATCTTTGCGGCTGGGGTGTCGGGGTCCATCAGCGCCTGCATGTACTGGTTCACCTCGGGCGCGGGCCGGCCCACGATGGTGCCGAGGCTGAGGATGGTTCCCCACGTCACGTTGCCGGTGCTGCGGGCGTAGAGCTCGTCGGCCATCGTGGCCCAGCCGGAGAGCGCCACGGCGGTCTTGATCCGCGCATCCTTGGCCAGCGCCATCAGCGAGAGGCCGGCGCCGTAAGAGATGCCGCTGGCAGCGATGTTGCTGGCATCGACGGGCGCGTTGGCCTGCAGCCAGTCGATGACCGACGAGACATCGCGCACGTCTTCCGGCGCAGCCGCGCCGACCAGGCCTTCGGACAGCCAGAAGCCGCGCGCGCTGTAGCTCGCGACGATGTAGCCGTCCTTCGCAAGCCGCTGCTGCTGGCCGATGTATTTGACGCGGCCGGGCGCGGACCAGCTTGCGATCATCACGATGGTCGGGAAGGTCTGCGCGCTGCTCGTGCGCTTGGGCAGGAACAGGTTCGCCGCCAGCTTCGTGCCGTCGAAGCTGGGGATCGTCAGTGCGGGTATCCAGCAGGTTCCGTCGATGGGCGAGACGATGCCCGGCGACTGCATGGGCGTGGTGTAGCGGGCCGCCTCCGCCGGGGTGGCGGCGCGGCACAGTTCGGCAGGGGTCTGGGCGAGGGCAGGGGTGGAGGCCAGCGCCAGGACCATGGCGGGCAGCGCCAGCAAAGATGAGATTCGCATGCGACGTCTTCTTCCTGAATGTTCTGTCTGTCGTTCGGATGTCCCGCAACGCGACGCGTCGGGAACGGCTACGGCTGGAGAAACAGGGGAACCAACGCTTGCTGGTGATGGCTGCGTTGATCTCGAAGGCGATGACCTGGATGAAGGCAGGCGAATGGTGATCGCCGGCATCGCGCCCGAGACGACGTCGAACCGCTTGCGGGTCAACGGTTAAAAAGAACGATCGTTCGTTTTAACAGGGTGGATTGAATCACGTGCCCTGGGATCGCGGCTATAGCGGTATCCCGTAAGACTTCGGTAGTCCGCGTGGGAGCGGTGTGGACGCCCTGCTTGCCACCCCGCCGCGCCCCTTACAAAACAGAACGTTCCATTACGGACACGATGATCCAGACTTTCCGTCGTGACCCACATGGACATGACCAGAACGCAGTTCGAAAGGCTCTCGATGCTTGCAAGAGTTCGAGACACGCCTTCTCTCAAGGCTGCGCGCCTGGTTCTACTCGCAGGCATTCGGCCGGGAGAAGCGGCACGAGAGTCCGGGACGAGCCCGCAAGCACTGTCCAATGTCTTGCGCAAGATCAAGGCCAGCATGTCGATGGAGTCGGGGTGACCGTCGTGACGTAGGTCGTTGGAATTCATTCGATAGCCACTGCCCGTGCCCGCCTTGTGCGGGCTTTTTCATGTGCGTAAAAAGCACTCCGGCCTACCCCTGGTTCGATCCGTTTCCCGTAATCTATCCTTTCTATCAGTAACAACGACGAAATGTAGAGCCGCACCAACATGCCAAAAGGGATTCCGAACCCCAGCGAGATGTATGGCATCTACCCTAGGCCATGGGGATTCGAGGTGTCGATCATGAGGAGCGGGAAAAGGCACAGCGCGATATTTGGTGCCGCCAGCTACGGTGGTGCCGAGTTGGCGCTGATGCATGCGCGGACGTGGTGCGATGCGCTGGTGAAAAGCTTGCCGCCAACCGAGCGCCGGGCACGCGCGGAGAAGGTCAGGGCAAACAACACAACCGGAATTCCAAGCGTCTTCGGTCTGCTGTCAGCCAAGGGAAAAGTTCTGGGATGGCTCGCCAAAACCTATCTCTCCCACGATCAGATACTGCGCGCTCTGTTTCCTGTGAACGGCTCCGGAAATGCCGCACGGTCCATGGCAATCCGCGAGCGGGCACTGCAACTGAGTCAGATGACGGGTCTGGCCAAAGTGCATCCGGCCGAAGAAGCGATCAGGAAAGCACCGGCGCTTTCGAGCGCTACGGCTTCCGCCGAAGCGTTCGAAGTCCGAGGTCGTCCGCAGAAACAACAGCAGCGGGATCGCCGGCGTTAGCTTCAAATCGGCTCGGCTTGGCCATCCTGGCTATTGGATGGCCATCACATACACCGCAGGAAAAGGCACGGTCAGCAAGGCGTTCTCGGTTGCCGAACATGGGGACGAGAAAGCCAAGAAGCTGGCGGTGGTGGAGCGTCAGCATCAGCTCAAGCAGAAGCGTAGCGAGAGCCGGTCCTAGCGTCTTGTGGGTGCCGTCAGCGATGGCGAGACGCTCTTCGATGAATCCCAATGGAAAGGTTCAACCTGGGCGCTCGTCGAGCGAAACCAGGACTTTTGCAGAGGGAGGAGAGAGTGGGTGCCAGCGGTGCCAGGTGGGGCAACGTGGAGCACTGAATTGGCCTGCCCGGAGGGGATCGAACCCTCGACAACCTGCTTAGAAGGCAGGTGCTCTATCCAACTGAGCTACGGGCAGATTCCGGGCCGGACAGAAGCAAAAACGAGAATACTGAAAAGAAAACTTGGTCGGGGCGAAAGGATTTGAACCTTCGACCCTCTGGTCCCAAACCAGATGCGCTACCAGGCTGCGCTACACCCCGATAAGCCTTTTATTCTAGCCCGGATATCGGGCCCTCAGCGTTTCTCGTACTGCGTCTTTCCGAAAAGAATCTCGCGCTCCTTGTCGCCGGTGATCGGCTGGCGCAGATCGGCCAGCACTTTCACGCCGCGCTGCACGGCCGGACGCGCGGCGATGCCGTCGAACCAGGCCTTCAGGTGCGGGAAGTCGGTGAGGGTGATGCCCTGGTTCTCCCAGCTGCGCAGCCACGGGAAGATCGCGATGTCGGCAATCGAATAGCTCTTGCCGGCAATGAACTTGTTCTTCGACAGCTGCTTGTCGATCACGCCGTAGAGGCGCCGGGCTTCGTTGGTGTAGCGGTCGATTGCATACGCGATCTTCTCGGGCGCGTACATGCGGAAGTGGTGGGCCTGGCCGAGCATGGGGCCGACGCCGCCCATCTGGAACATGAGCCACTGCAGCACCTCGTAGCGATCGCGGTCGCCGGTGGGCAGCAGCTTGCCGGTCTTGCCCGCGAGGTAGACGAGGATCGCACCTGATTCGAAGAGTGAGATCGGCTTGCCGTCCGGGCCGTCCGGGCCGTCGGGATCAGTGATGGCGGGGATCTTGTTGTTGGGGCTGATCTGCAGGAACTCAGGGGCGAACTGGTCGCCCTTGCCGATGTTCACGGCGTGCGCGTGGTACGGCAGGCCGCACTCCTCCAGCATGATGTGAATCTTGTGGCCGTTGGGCGTGGGCCAAGAATAAACCTCGATGGGCGATGCGGGCATGTCGCGGGCTCCGATGTGTGTATGTGATGCGAGGGAGGCAGCATATACGTGGGGATCCAAACGCGTGCTGGCGCGGGAATTCGCCTCGCGGCAACTTTTCAGCCCACCTGCAGCTGGTGCGTGTTGCACCACATCCAGTCTTCGCCGGGTTCGAGCGACTTGATCACGGGATGCCCTTCGGCCTGCGAGTGTCGGGTGGCGTGGCGGTTCTTCGACGAGTCGCAGCAGCCGACGTGGCCGCAGTGGACGCAGAGGCGAAGGTGGACCCAGGTGTCGCCGGTCTTCAGGCAGTCCTCGCACCCGCGCTGGGTGTGGGGTTGCGCGATGGCGGAGGGCACATGGTCGCAGGCTTTGATGGGCACCGAAGAGTTCCTTCCTTGAGTGTGTGTGGACGTGGGGTCAGGCGACGGCCGAGGCTGACGACAGGTGTTGATGAATCAGCGCGACCGCGGCAGCGCCTTCGCCGATCGCACCGCCCACACGCTTGACCGAGCCCGAGCGCACGTCACCGACGGCGAACACACCCGACACGCTCGATTCGAGCGCCGTGGCCGGCCGTGCCGGAAAGCCGCTGCTCGCCGCCGCGCCGGTCATCACGCAGCCATGCTTGTCGACCGTCACGCCGCAGCCTTCGAGCCATGAAGTCTCGGGTTCGGCACCGACGAACAGGAAGATGTTGCGTGCCGCGCAGTCGTGCTCGTTGCCCGTCGTATGACAGCGCCAGGTGGCGCCCGTGAGGCCTTCGTCCGAGCCGCCATGCAGGCGCACGAGTTCGGTGTGAGGCTGCAGTTCGATGTTGGGCGTGGCCTCGATGCGGTCGATCAGGTAGCGCGACATGCTGGCCGCCAGCGACGGCCCGCGCACTAGCACATTGACCTTGGCCGCGTGGTGCGACAAAAACACCGCGGCTTGGCCCGCCGAGTTGCCGCCGCCGACCAGCGCCACTTCCTGCTTCGAGCAGATCTTGGCTTCGATGGCCGAGGCCCAGTACCAGATGCCGCGGCCTTCGAATTCGGCAAGACGCGGGACCTCGGGGCGCCGGTAGCGCGCGCCGCTTGCAATGACCACCGTGCGTGCATTGATCGTGCGGCCGTCGGCGAGCGCGATGGCCAGGCTGCCGAGCGCGTTGCTGCGCGTGCAGTCCAGCGACACCACCTTGGCCGGAATCAGCATTTCGACGCCGAACTTCTGGGCCTGCACGAAGGCGCGGCCGGCCAGCGCTTGCCCCGAAATGCCGGTCGGAAAGCCCAGGTAATTCTCGATGCGCGCGCTGGCGCCGGCCTGTCCGCCGAAGGCGCGGCAATCGAGCACGATCACGCGCAACCCTTCGGAGGCGGCATACACGGCAGTCGCCAGGCCGGCCGGCCCGGCACCGACCACGGCCACGTCGAACAGCTCGTTGTGCTCGACGGTATCGACTATGCCGAGGCAACGTGCCAGTGCGTCGTCGGTCGGGTTGACCAGCACCGAGCCATCGGGGCAGACGGCCAGCAGCTGGCAGGTGCCGTATTGCTCGAGCAGCGCGGCGGCATCGGGGTCGACGGCCGCATCGACCAGGTGATACGGGTAACCGTTGCGGCGCAGGAAGTTTTCCAGCCGCGCCATGTCGGGCGATTGCGGCTTGCCGATCAGCACCGGCCCGCTGGCGCCGGATTCGATCAGCGCCACGCGCCGCAGGATCAGCGCGCGGGTGATGCGTTCGCCGAGGTTGGCTGCGGCCACCAGCGCGCGCAGTTGCGCGGGCGGCACGACCAGCGCCTCGACGTCTTCGTCGGCGTGTCCGTCGACCAGGGCAGGGCGGACGCTCAATTGGCCGACTTCGGCCAGGAATTCGCCCGGCCCCTGGCGCACGATCGGCACCACATGACCGAGGCCGTCGCGCTGCGTGACAGAGACCACGCCCTTGAGCAGCACGAACATGCCGGGGCCCGTTTCTCCGGCGGTGAAGAGCCGCTCGCCGCGCGCAAACTTCTGCACGCTGCCGAAACGCGCGATGCGCGCAATCTCGGTGTCGCTGAGGACGGGAAAGGTCTGGTGAAGGCGGCTGTTGCCGGTGCCGCTTGCGTCGGTTGCCATGTGTCCAAACTCCATTTCGCGAATCCACCGCATTAGACGCCGAAGCGCCCGGAATCGGCTGTAACACACGTCATGTACCTGCAATGTTCCTGACATGCCGGTTTCATCGGAGGTGTCGAGACTCCCTCGGCAGAAAGGGACTCCCCATGAAAGAACTGCCCAACCCGACGTTTCCGCTCTCGCAGCTCGGGCTGCGCGCGGCCTTGTGGCCCGCACCTGTGGCCGGAACGGTCGCCGCCGCGCGCACCTCGGTGCCCGAGGCGCCGATTGCTGTCATCGTCCCGCCCGTCATCGAGACGAAGCAGGGCATCACCGTGAGCTGGGCCCGCCACCTCGACGACGTGCGCGCTGCGCAGCGCCTGCGCCACGATGTGTTCGTCGGTGAAATGGGTGCGCGCCTGACCACGCCGCTGGCCGGCCACGACATCGACCTGTTCGACGACTTTTGCGAACATCTGCTGGTGCGCGATGAGCTCACCCAGCAAGTGATCGGCACCTACCGCGTGCTGACGCCGGCCCAGGCCCGCCGCGTCGGCAGCACCTACAGCGATACCGAATTCGACCTGACCCGCCTGCGCGACCTGCGTGAACGCATGGTCGAACTCGGCCGCAGCTGCGTGCACCCCGAGCATCGCCAGGGCGGCGTGATCCTGGCGATGCTCGGGGTGCCCTGGCTGCCTTCATGCACCGCAACAAGCTCGACACCATGATCGGCTGCGCAAGCATTCCGATGTCGCACAACGGTGTGACCAGCGGCGATGCGGCAGCCAGCATCTGGCGCCAGCTGTCGGCCAGCCACATGGCGCCGATCCAGTATCAAGTGCAACCGCGCCTGCCGCTGCCGGTCGAACGGCTCGACAGCGCGCTCGACGTCGAACCGCCGGCGCTCATCAAGGGTTACCTGCGCCTGGGCGCCCAGGTGCTCGGCGCGCCGGCCTGGGACCCGGACTTCAACACGGCGGACCTGCCGATGCTGATGCGCATCGACGACCTGCCTGCACGTTACCGCAAGCACTTCCTGGGCGCATGAAGCCGGCGGCCGACCGGCCCGATGCCGGGCCGCTTGCTTCTTCTGCCGATGTGTCGGAGCCGCCTGGCAGTCCAAAGGCGTCACGCGATCGTCACGGAACTGTCACAAGCGAGGCTGACACTGTCATATTTCAGCCTACGTGTTCTCCCGTGCCGCTTGCTCCAGAATCAGTGTCCATGCCATCCGCCCCCGCAGACCCGTCGATTGACGTCGAGGCGCCCACGTTCACGTTGCTGGACCGCGACCACAGCATCCTGTCATTCAACGAGCGCGTGCTCGACTGGGCCCACAGGCCCGAGGTACCGCTGATCGAGCGCTTGCGCTACCTGTGCATCGTGTCGTCGAACCTCGACGAGTTCTTCGAAGTCCGCGCCGCGCCGCATCTGATTGCCGGCAGTGCCGGCGACTACAAGGGCACCTACACCGTCGAATCGTTCGAGCGGCTGGCCGAGGCCGCCCACAAGCTGGTGGCGCGCCAGTACGCGCTCTACAACGACGAGCTGATGCCGACCTTTGCGACGCACGGCATCCACATCATTTCGCACGGCGAGCGCAACCCGGCCCAGCGCCAATGGGTCAGCGAATATTTCGAGCGCGAAGTGCGCCCGCTGCTGATTCCCGTCGGGCTGGACCCGGCA
This sequence comes from Variovorax sp. YR752, assembly GCA_945860785.1. Lineage (GTDB taxonomy): Bacteria > Pseudomonadota > Gammaproteobacteria > Burkholderiales > Burkholderiaceae_C > Variovorax. Next base: position 15,438 of record CAMATD010000052.1, read on the forward strand.
CATCCGTTTCCGCAGGTGGCCAACAAGTCGCTCAACTTCATCGTGCGGCTCGGCGGCAAGGATGCCTTCGGACGCGAGAACCCGATCCAGATCGTCAAGCTGCCGCGCGTGCTGCCGCGGCTGATCCGCATGCCGGCGAAGGTGTCGGACGGCAAGACGCTGTTCGTGGCCTTGTCGAGCGTGGTGCGGGCGCACCTGTCGAGCATGTTTCCGGGGCGCGAGGTGGGCGATTTCTCGCAGTTCCGCGTCACGCGGCACTCCGATCTCGCGGTCGACGAGGAAGACGTCAAGAACCTGCGCACCGCGTTGCGGCAGGGCCTGCAGCACCGTCACTACGGGCAGGCCGTGCGGCTCGAGGTCTCGGCCAGTTGTGCCGAATCGCTCGCGAGCTTTCTGCTGGCGCAGTTCAACCTGCCGCCGGCGTCGCTGTACCGCGTGCACGGGCCGGTCAACCTGGCCCGCTTCACGCAGTTGGCCGACCTGCTCGACGAACCGCAACTGCGCTTTCCGCCGTACCCTGCGTCGTATCCCGTCATGCTGTCGCCGGCCCAGTCGTTCTTCGAGCGGCTGCAGCGCGGCGATGTGCTGATCCACCAGCCCTTCGAGAGCTTCGACGGCGTGCTCGCCTTCCTGCGCGAGGCCGTGCTGGACCCGCAGGTGCTGGCCATCAAGCAGACCATCTACCGCACCGGCGCCGATTCGGAACTGATGGACCTGCTGCGCGAAGCCGTGCGCGGTGGCAAGGAAGTCACGGTGGTGGTGGAGCTCAAGGCGCGCTTCGACGAAGAGGCCAACATCAACTGGGCCGAGATGCTCGAGTCGATCGGCGCGCAGGTCGTGTATGGCGTGGTCGGTCTGAAGACCCACGCCAAGATGCTGCTGGTGACGCGGCGCGAGGGCAAGCAGCTGCGTCGCTACGGTCATCTCTCCACGGGCAACTACAACCCCCGCACCGCCAAGCTGTACACCGACATCAGCCACCTCACGGCCGATCCGCTGCTGACCGCCGACATGGAGGCTGTGTTCGTCCACCTCGCGAGCCAGAGCCGGCTGCCCAAGCTCAACCGCATGTGGCTCGCGCCCTTTGACCTGCACAAGAACCTGGTCGCGCAGATCGATGCGCTGGGCCTTGCCGCATCGAACGGCGAGCCCACGCGCATCGTCGCGAAGATGAACGCGCTGACCGACGAGGAGCTGATTGCCGCACTGATCCGCGCAGGGCGGAAGGGCGTGAAGATCGACCTCATCGTGCGCGGCGCGTGCACGCTGCCGGCCCAGGTGCCGGGGATGACCGACAACATCCGTGTGCGCTCGGTGATCGGGCGCTTTCTCGAGCATTCGCGGGTCTTCTATTTCCGCAAGGGCGAAGACGAGTCGCTCTACCTGTCGAGCGCCGACTGGATGAACCGCAACATGATGCGGCGCATCGAACTCGCCTGGCCCGTGACCGATCCGGGCCTGCGCCAGCATCTCATCGACGAATGCTTGGTGGCCTACCTGCACGACGGACGCGATGCCTGGGACCTGGGAGCCGACGGCATCTACACGCGCGTCGATCACGACACGCATCCGGGCGAGGCCGGCGCCTCCCGCGCCGTCGAAGCCCACGGCGCGCAGACCGCACTCATGAACCGTTATGCATCACGAGGGCATCACCGCGATGCATCCAGCAACTGATGTTCGAAAGACGATGACCATGGACTTGATCTTCTGGTGTCACGCCGAAGCCGAGGACTGGACCGAGGGCTGCGACGACATGCAGCGCTCGCTCACCGCACGTGGCGAAAAGCAGGCCAAGCGCATGGCCAGCTGGCTTGACCGGCAACTGCCCGATGGCACCCGCATCATCTGCAGCCCCGCGCGGCGCTGCGAGCAAACCGCCCTGGCGCTGGGCCGCAAGTACAAGCTGCGCCCCGAGCTGGCCCCCGACACCACGGCCGAAGCGCTGCTGGGTGCGGCCGGCTGGCCCAACGGCAAGTCGGTGGTGCTGATGATCGGCCACCAGCCATCGGTGGGGTAGGCCATTTCGGTGCTGCTCGGCCTCAAGCAGGACAGCTGCCCTGTGCGCAAGGGCGCGCTGTGGTGGATCCGCACGCGCGAACGCGACGGCGACGTGCAGACCGTCGTGGTGACGGTGCAGTCGCCCGAACTTCTCTAGCCTTCGCTGAGTTCCACCCGCCAGTTGCTGGTCTTCTGCCAGGCCAGCACTTCTTCGCGCAGGAGGTGTGCCGACTGTGGATAGGCCTCGACCCAGTCGGGAGCGCAGGCGATCGTGAAGGCCCTGGCGCCCAGCGCCGCGAGGTGCAAGGCCTCCGGGTCCGGATCGCGGCGTGCGTGGCACAGGATCACGGCCAGCCGCAGCGCGAGCAACTGCATCACGAAAGTCTCGTCGTCCAGCGCCGCCTCGAGCTTGCGCAGCTTGCCGCGCTGGCCCAGCACCAACTGGCCGAGCGCATGCATTTCGTTCACCGCGAAGCCGGGGGCGTCGGTGTTGTCGAGGATGTAGGCGCCATGCTTGTGATAGTCGCTGTGCGAGACCAGCGCGCCGATCTCGTGCAGTTGCGCGGCCCAGCCGAGCTTGCGCAGCGCCCGGCCGGCACGGCTGGAGGTGCTGCCGCCTCGTGCAGCAGGGGCCAGTTGCACGAACAGTGCAGCGGCGGTTTCGCCCACGCGCTTGGCCTGCGCCGCATCGGCAGCGAAACGGCTGGTCAGCCGCGCCACCGTGGCAGTGCGCATGTCGGCCACGCTCTCGTCGCGTTCCAGCAACTCATACAGCACGCCATGGCGCAGTGCGCCTTGGGCGACCTTCATCTCGTCGATGCCGAGCAGGTCGAACACCGCGCGCAGAACGCTCACGCCGCCGCCGATCACGGCCTTGCGGTCTTCGCGCATGCCGTCGATGCGCAACTTGTCGGCGCTGCCGGCCTTGAGCAGCCGGTCGACCAGCCAGTCGAGGCCTTCGCGGGTGACGAGGCCGGCTTCGCCGCCCGCAGCGGCCAGCACGTCGCCGACCGCGCCGATGGTGCCGGAGGCGCCGTAGGCCACGTCCCACTGGTCGCGGGTGTAGCTGCCGAGCGCATCGTCCAGCACGGCCTTGGCGGCCACTTCGGCGGCACGGAAGGCGGCGGGGGTGAACTGGCCCTCGGCAAAGTGCTTCATCGACTAGGCGACGCTGCCGACGCGGTACGACTCCATCAGTTCAGCCTCGAGCGCGCGGCCGATGATCATTTCGGTGGAGCGTCCGCCGATGTCCACGACCAGCCGGCGCTCCCGGTCGGAGGCGTCGGTGTGCGGAAGCATGTGCGCCACACCCTGGTAGATAAGACGGGCTTCTTCGCGGCCGGGAATCACGTCGATGCCGAAACCCAGGATGGTGCGCGCACGCAGCAAGAACTCTTCGCGGTTGCGCGCTTCGCGCAGCGTTTGCGTGGCCACGGCCCGCACTTGCGAGCGCTTGAAGCCGGGCAGGCGTTCGCCGAAACGCGCGAGCGCGTCCCAGCCGCGCTGCATGGCCTCGGTCGTGAGATTGCGCGCGCTGTCCAGGCCATTGCCCTGGCGCACCGTTTCCTTGAGGTACTCGGTGCGGTGAATCTGGCCGTGGTCGACCTGACCGATTTCGAGCCTGAAGCTGTTGGAGCCGAGATCGACGGCGGCGAGGCGGGTGCCGTTTTGCATGTAGTTCTGGTGAAGAGGGCGGTGTCTTTGATCGTAGCGCCGTGAGGGGCGCGCCGCCTCCTGAAACGCGGGGTGGCGAGCTTCGGAAGGCTAGGCGCGTCGCATGACGGTTGTGTGACAGCGTCACATGCGCCGCAGGGGAAACACTGGCATTCTCCCTCGACAGAGGGGTGTCACACCGATGTCACACAAGCTTTTTAGAGTCCGTCCAAGCCCGAAAAAGGGACTACTTCTTACTTCTAAAGGAAGCTTCATGAAAACGACGTTCAAATTTGCAGCAGCCGGCCTCGTGGCTGCCGCTTTCGCCCATGTTCCCGCCTTTGCACAAGATGTGACCGGCGCTGGTGCCAGCTTCCCGGCACCGCTGTACGCCAAGTGGGCCTCCGACTTCAACAAGGCCACCGGCGTCAAGATCAACTACCAGTCGGTCGGTTCGGGCGCTGGCCTGAAGCAGATCGAAGCCAAGACCGTCGATTTCGGCGCTTCCGACGCTCCCCTGAAGGACGACGAACTGCAAGCCAAGGGCCTGATGCAGTTCCCCACCGTCATCGGCGGCGTGATTCCCGTGGTCAACATTCCCGGCATCAAGGCGGTGAACTGAAGCTCAACGGCCAGGTCCTGGGCGACATCTACCTGGGCAAGATCACCAAGTGGAACGACCCCGCGATCAAGGCGCTCAACGGTTCGCTGGCGCTGCCGGACGCCGCCATCGCACCGGTTCGCCGTGCCGACGGTTCGGGCACCAGCTTCCTGTTCACCAACTACCTGAGCAAGGTCAACGCCGAGTGGAAGACCAAGGTCGGCGAAGGCACGGCCGTCAACTGGCCCACCGGCGCGGGTGGCAAGGGCAACGAAGGCGTCGCCGCCTTCGTGAACCGCCTGCCCAACTCGATCGGCTACGTCGAGTACGCCTACGTCACGCAGAACAAGATGACCTATGCCCAGCTGCAGAACGCAGCCGGCAGCTTCGTCTCGCCCGATGACTCGGCCTTCAAGGCCGCAGCCGCCGGCGCCGACTGGAACAAGAGCTTCTACCAGGTGCTGACCAACCAGGCCGGCAAGGATGCATGGCCCATCACCGGCGCCACCTTCATCCTGCTGCACAAGGTGCAGGACAAGCCCGCCAACGCGACCACCGTGCTCAAGTTCTTCGCCTGGGCCTACAAGGGTGGCGACAAGACCGCCGACGACCTCGACTATGTGCCGATGCCTGATGCCGTGAAGGCCACCATCGCCAAGTCGTGGGGTGAAGTGAAGGACGCATCGGGCAAGCCCGTCGCGTTCAAGTAAATCCACCCACCAGTCCAGAACGGCGCGCCCATGAGCAGTACTTCGCTCGAGGACGCGCCGCTTTCGTCTTTGCCGGAGCGACCCGTGTCATCCACTTTTCCTGCTACCTCCGCCTCGTACGACCTCGCGGCCGATGGTCGCCGCGTTACCGCGCCTCCACCCCCGGTGAAGGCGCCGCGTTCCGGCCCCATGGCCGACCGCCTGTTCGGCTGGGCCGCCAAGGGCGCCGCGCTGCTGACGCTGGCGATGCTGATCGGCATCCTGCTGTCGCTGATCGTCGGCGCCTGGCCCGCCATTTCGAAGTACGGCCTCGGCTTCCTCACGAGCAGCGTGTGGGACCCGGTGAAGGACGAGTACGGCGGCCTCGTCATGATCTACGGCATGCTGGCCACCTCGATCATCGCGCTGGTGATCGCGGTGCCGGTGAGCTTCGGCATTGCACTGTTCCTGACCGAGCTGTCGCCCAACTGGCTCAAGCGCCCACTGGGCACGGCCATTGAATTGCTCGCCGCCGTGCCGTCCATCGTGTACGGCATGTGGGGCCTGCTGGTGTTCGGCCCGATCCTGTCGACCTGGGTGCAGCAGCCGCTGCAGAAGCTGCTCGCCGGCGTGCCTTACCTCGGCGCATTGGTGTCCGGCCCGCCCGTCGGCATCGGCATTCTGTCGGCCGGCATCATCCTCGCGATCATGATCATTCCGTTCATCGCCTCGGTGATGCGCGACGTGTTCGAAGTGACGCCGCCGCTGCTCAAGGAGTCGGCCTACGGCCTCGGCTCCACCACCTGGGCAGTCGTCTCCAAGGTCGTGCTGCCCTACACCAAGGCCGGCGTGATCGGCGGCATCATGCTCGGCCTCGGCCGGGCGCTGGGTGAAACGATGGCGCTCACCTTCGTGATCGGCAACATGAACCAGCTCAACTCGCTGTCGGTGTTCGAGGCTGCCAACAGCATCACCTCGGCACTTGCCAATGAGTTCGCCGAAGCCGGCGCGGGCCTGCACCAGGCGGCGCTGATGTACCTCGGCCTGGTGCTGTTCTTCATCACCTTCGTCGTGCTGACGCTCTCGAAGGTGCTGCTGACCCAGATGAAGAAGAGCGAAGGGACCAAGTCATGAGTACCGCGCAAAACCTGCTGAACGCCAAGGCGCTCGCCGAAACGCGCCAGGCCCGGTTCGCCTCGCGCAATCGCGTCAACAAGATCGCGCTCACGCTGTCGCTCGCGGCGATGGTGTTCGGTGTGTTCTGGCTGGTGTGGATCCTGTGGGAGACGCTGCGCCTGGGCATCGGCGGCCTCGCGCTCGCCACCTTCACCGAAATGACGCCGCCGCCGAACGAGGTGGGTGGCATTGCCAACGCGATCTTCGGTTCGTTCGTGATGGTGGCGCTGGCCACCTTCGTGGGCACGCCGATCGGCATCATGGCCGGCATCTACCTGGCCGAGTACAACCCCAAGGGCTGGCTTGCATCGGTCACGCGCTGCGTCAACGACATCCTGCTGTCGGCGCCGTCGATCGTGATCGGCCTGTTCGTCTACGCCGTCGTGGTGGCCTACTTCAAGACCTTCTCGGGCCTGGCCGGCGCGCTGTCGCTGGCGCTGATCGTGATCCCGGTGGTGATCCGCACCACCGAGAACATGCTGCAGTTGGTGCCGCCGGGGTTGCGCGAAGCGGCCTATGCACTCGGCACGCCGAAGTGGAAGGTCATCCTGAGCATCACGCTGCGCGCCGCACGCGCCGGTGTGGTCACGGGGGTGCTGCTCGCCGTGGCGCGCATCGCGGGTGAAACCGCGCCGCTGCTCTTCACTGCGCTCAACAACCAGTTCTGGACGGCCGACATCAGCCAGCCGATGGCCAGCCTGCCGGTGACGATTTTCAAGTTCGCGATGAGCCCGTACGAGAACTGGCAACAGCTGGCCTGGGCCGGCGTGTTCCTGATCACCGTCGCCGTGCTCGCCCTCAATATCCTGGCGCGGATCTTGAAGCGCAGCAAACACTGACTGAAGAAGAAGCTCTCATGCCAAATACCGTCGCACAACCGTCGCGCTCGAAGATCTCGGTCAAGGACCTGAACTTCTATTACGGCAAATTCCACGCGCTCAAGGGCATCAACCTCGAGATTCCCGAAAACAAGGTCACGGCCTTCATCGGCCCGTCGGGCTGCGGCAAGTCGACCCTGCTGCGCACCTTCAATCGCATGTTCGAGCTCTACCCCGAGCAGCGCGCCGAGGGCACCATCGCCCTCAACGGCGAGAACCTGCTGACCTCCAAGCAGGACGTGGCACTCATCCGCGCCAAGGTCGGCATGGTGTTCCAGAAGCCCACGCCGTTCCCGATGTCGATCTACGACAACATCGCCTTCGGCGTGAAGCTGTTCGAAAGCCTCAGCGCCAGCGAAATGGACGACCGCGTCGAGTGGGCGCTCAAGAAGGCGGCCCTCTGGACCGAAGTGCGCGACAAGCTGCAGCAGAGCGGCTCGGGCCTGTCCGGCGGCCAGCAGCAGCGCCTGTGCATTGCGCGCGGCATCGCGATCAAGCCCGAAGTGCTGTTGCTCGACGAACCGTGCTCCGCGCTCGACCCGATTTCGACCGCGAAGATCGAAGAGTTGATCGCCGAGCTGAAAAGCGAGTACACCGTGGTCATCGTGACCCACAACATGCAGCAGGCCGCCCGCTGCAGCGACTACACCGCCTACATGTACCTCGGCGACCTGATCGAATTCGGTGCGACCGAACAGATGTTCTTCAAGCCGCAGCGCAAGGAGACCGAGGACTACATCACCGGCCGTTTTGGTTAAGGAGACAGCACCATGACTGAGAAACATCTTTCAAGCCAGTTCGACAGCGAACTCAACGGCGTCTCGTCGCGCGTGATGGAGCTCGGCGGCATGGTCGAGTCGCAAATCCACCAGGCGGTGTATGCGCTGCTGCAGTTCGACTCCGACGCGGCCGACCGCGTGATGGAAACCGAGACCCACGTCAATGCGATGGAAATCGACATCGACCGCGAGCTCTCGTCGATCATCGCGCGCCGCCAGCCGACGGCACGCGACCTGCGCCTCCTGATCGCCATCTCCAAGACCACCGCCAACCTCGAGCGCGTGGGCGACGAGGCCAACAAGATCGCGCGCATGGTCAAGTCGATCATCGAAAGCGGTTCGGCCCGCCAGCTGCCGACGACCGAGCTGCGCATTGCGGCCGACCTGGCTTCGGGCCTGCTGCGCACGGCGCTCGACGCGTTCGCGCGGCTCGACATGGCCGCGGCACTGTCGATCCTCAAGGACGACGACCTGATCGACAAGGAGTTCGACGGCTTCGTGCGCAAGCTGGTCACCTACATGATGGAAGACCCCCGAACCATCTCGGCCAGCCTCGACCTGCTGTTCCTGGCCAAGGCCATCGAACGCATCGGCGACCATGCCAAGAACATCGCCGAATTCATCATCTACATCGTCAAGGGTGCCGATGTGCGGCACCCTTCGATGCAAGAAATCGAGTCGGCGCTGCAGTAAGCACCGCAAGACTCCCACGAAAGCATGAAGAAACCCCGTGTCCTGATCGTCGAAGACGAGTCCTCGATCACCGAGCTGATCGCCGTCAACCTGCGCCACAACGGCTTCGAGCCGATCTGGTCGGAAGACGGTGCGGCAGCACAGCGAGAGATCGACGCCTTCCTGCCGGATCTGATCCTGCTCGACTGGATGCTGCCGGGCCAGAGCGGCCTGCAGCTCGCGCGCCAGTGGCGCAAGGACCCGCGCACCAAGGCCATTCCGATCCTGATGCTGACCGCGCGCGGCGACGAGCCTGACAAGGTGGCCGGCCTCGATGCCGGTGCCGACGACTACATCACCAAGCCCTTCTCGACGCAGGAAATGCTGGCCCGCATCCGCGCGGTGCTGCGCCGCCGCGCCCCCGAGGTGGTGACCGAGCGCGTCGAGATCGGCGAGCTCGCGCTCGACACCTCCACGCACCGCGTGACCTGGCAGGGCGGTGCGCTCAAGGTCGGTCCGACCGAGTTCAAGCTGCTGGCCTACCTGATGCAGCACGCCGAACGCGTGCACAGCCGGGCGCAACTGCTCGACAAGGTGTGGGGCGACCATGTCTACATCGAGGAACGCACGGTCGACGTGCACGTCAAGCGCCTGCGCGAATCGCTGGGCGCGGCCGCGCCGATGGTGGAAACCGTCCGGGGAGCAGGCTATCGCCTGACCGCCCAAGTCACGGTTTGAGCGCCGTGGTGTCTCTCGGCAGCGGGCGCGGATAATCGCCCGCCATGCCCTTTCGAATTGCTACATTTTTAATAGCGTCCCTCGCAATAGGAGCGCGCGCTGTTGTAGTTTTTGGCTGGAAGTTCGGGTGGCTGGGCGCGGTGCTGTGGCTGGGGCTCGATGCCTGGCGCGCCGAGCGCCTGCTGCAGGTGTTGCGCAATGACGCTGCAGGTCTGCCTACCCGGGCGCCTGGCGTGTGGGGCGAACTCGCCGAACGCATCCGCAAGCTGCTGTGCGACCGCGAGCAGCAGACGCGGCAAGCCGAAGACCGCCTGCAGGAGTTTCTGGCCGCCATCCAGGCGTCTCCCAACGGCGTGATCCTGCTCGACGAGCAGGGCCGCATCGAATGGTGCAACCAGACGGCCGCCGCCCAGTTCGGCATCGACGCCGAGCGCGACCTGCTGCAGCACCTGGCCAACCTCGTGCGCGATCCGGCCTTCGTGGCGTACCTGGCTTCCTGGAACTACAGCCGCGACGTCGTCATCGATGCCTCCGGGCTCGGCCATGCGCATCAGCGCAGCCATCCGGTGCGGCTGTCGGTGCAGGTGCATCCCCTATGCGGGCAACTGCCGCATGCTGCTCACGCGCGACATCACCGCGCTGGAGCAGGCCGAAGCGATGCGGCGCGATTTCGTGGCGAACGTGTCGCATGAAATCCGTACACCGCTCACGGTGCTGGCCGGGTTTGTCGAAACGCTGCAGAACCTGCCACTCGATGCTGACGAACGCACGCGGTACCTCTCGTTGATGGGCCAGCAATCGCACCGGATGGAAACGCTGGTGAACGACCTGCTGACGCTCTCGCGGCCTGGAGGGCAGTGCGGCGCCTTCGGGCAATCAGTGGATCCGCATCCGCGCATTGCTCGCGCAGTGCGAAGACGAGGGTCGGGGCCTTTCGGGCCGGCTCGCGCCACTGGGCCACCGCCTCTCGTTCACCATCGACGCCGAGTCCGAAATATCGGGCGCACCGACTGAGCTGCAAAGCGCAATGTCGAACCTGCTGAGCAACGCGATCCGCTACACGCCAGGCGGCGGCGAGGTGGCGGTGAGCTGGCGTGTGCTGCCCGACGGCCGTGGTGAATACGCGGTGCGCGACACCGGACCCGGCATTGCCGCCGAACACATTCCCCGGCTGACCGAACGCTTCTATCGCATCGACCGCAGCCGCTCGCGCGAGACGGGCGGAACGGGCCTGGGCCTGGCGATCGTGAAGCACATCGCGCAGCGGCACGGGACCGAACTGCGCATCGAGAGCAACGTGGGGAAGGGCAGCCGGTTTGCGCTGGTGTTTCCGGCGGCGCGTGTGCGGGAGGCGCGGGTGCTGGTCAAGTGACCTTCACAGCGCCCGCTTCTTCATCGTCCATCGCAGCAGCGCCCCGAACAGCAGGGCCGTCAGTGCCAGCGCCCCGGCGCTCATGATCCAGAACGCCAGCGGCGATTGCATCGCTGCCCAGGGCCCCAGGCCGCGATAGGCCAGCAGGTAGCTCCCACCGAGCCCCAGTCCCCAGAGCATGGCGCAGTAGATGACCAGCGGCGCCAGCGTCACGCGGTAGCAGCGCAGCACGAAGACGCAGAGCGTCTGCAGGGCATCGGCGAAGTGATAGATCGCCACGACCAGCAGCAGCGAAGCGGCAAGGGCCATCACGGTGGGGTTGTCCGAATACACGTTGGCGAGCTGATGGCGCAGCGTGACCATCGCGGCCGCATAGAGCAGCGCGCACATCGCCGTCAGCTCGAAACCGAGGCGGCAGGCATGCCGGGCCTTCGCGGCGT
>CAMATD010000053.1 GCA_945860785.1 Variovorax sp. YR752
GGCTTGCCCATCGGCGCGGCGGCCTTGCCGGTCTTGATGGCGGCCAGGTCGGCCTCGCTCGGGTACTGGTTCATCAGCCAGTAGTCGAACACGCGGCGCGCAATGGGTGCCGCGGCGCCTGCACCCCAACCCGCGTTCTCGACGATCACCGCGACGGCGATCTTCGGCTCGCTGACCGGCGCATAGGCCATGAAGAGCGCGTGGTCGCGCTGGTGCTCTTCGAGCGCGCGCGCGTTGTACTTGGTGTTCTGCGCCTGCGTCACGGCCTGCGCCGTACCCGTCTTGCCGGCCGCCTGGTAGCCGGCCCCCGCGAACACGCCGCGCGCCGTGCCGCTGGTGATCACGCTGGTCAGGCCTTCGCGGATCACGGCGACATTGGCCGGGCTGTAGCCCAGGTTGTCGGCCGGCGGCTGCGGCAGCGGCACGACCTGGCCGCTCACCGTGTCGCGCGTGGCCAGCACCAGGTGCGGCTTGTGGCGCATGCCGCCGTCGGCCACGATGGCCGTGGCCTGCGCGAGCTGCAGCCTCGTGAAGGCGTTGTAACCCTGGCCGATGCCCAGCGAGATGGTCTCGCCCGCGTACCACTTCTTGGCCTCGGGCCGCTTGTAGGCATTGCGCTTCCACTCGGTGCTGGGCAGCACGCCGCGCACTTCGCCGCCCAGGTCGATGCCGGTGATCTGGCCGAAGCCCAGCGGCTTCATGAAGTCGTGGATCAGGTCCACGCCCATCTCGTTGGCCAGCGAATAGAAATAGATGTTGCTCGACAGCTGGATCGCGCGGCGCATGTCGACGCCGCCCAGGTTGCCTTCGGGGCTGCCGAAGCGGTGGCCCGCGAAGTTGAAGTAGCCGGGGTCGTTGATCACCACGCTGGGCCCGCGCTTGCCGGTCTGCAGCGCGGCCAGCGCCATGAAGGGCTTGTAGGTGGAGCCGGGCGGATAGGTGCCGCGCAACGCCCGGTTCAGCAGCGGCTTGTCGAGCGATTCGGTCAGCGCCGCCCAGCTCTCGGTGTCGATGCCCTCGACGAACAGGTTGGGGTCGAAGGTGGGCTTGCTCACGAAGGCCAGCACCTCGCCCGTGCGCGGGTCGATGGCCACTAGCGCGCCGCGGCGGTCGCCGAACATGTCTTCCACCAGCTTCTGCAGCTTGATGTCGAGCGACAGCATCACGGTGTTGCCCGGCGTGGCCGGATGGCTCGCGAGCCGGCGCACGGCGCGGCCGCCGGCCGAGGTTTCCATCTGCTCGACGCCGGTCTGGCCGTGCAGCGTTTTCTCGTAGCTCTGCTCGATGCCGAGCTTGCCGATGTAGTCGGTGCCCTTGTAGTTGGCCTGCTCGTCCTCGTCCCAGTCTTCCATCGCGGTCTTTTCGCGCTGGTTGATGCGGCCGATGTAGCCGAGCACGTGCGAGGCCAGCTCAGCGTGCGGGTAGTTGCGGAACAGGCGCGCCTTGATCTCCACGCCCGGGAAGCGATAGCGCTGGGCCGCGAAGCGCGCCACTTCCTCGTCGCTCAGGCGGGTGCGGATCGGAATGGAATCGAAGCTGCGCGAGTCTTCGCGCAGGCGCTTGAAGCGGCGGCGGTCGCGCGGCGAGACCTCGAGCACCTGCGTGAGGTTGTCGATGGTTTCCTCGACATCGCCCACCTTCGAGGGCGTGATCTCCAGCGTGTAGGCCGAGTAGTTCGAGGCCAGCACGATGCCGTTGCGGTCGAGGATCAGGCCCCGGTTAGGCACCACCGGCACGATGGCCGTGCGGTTGCTCTCGGCCTGCTCGGCCAGGTCTTCATGGCGCGTGACCTGCAGGTAGACCAGCCGCGCGCACAGCAGGCTGAAGGCAAAAATCACCGCCAGGCCGATCACGATCACGCGGCGCTTGAAGCGCGCGAGGTCGGCGGCGACGTTGCGGATTTCGGTCATGGCGGTGGGAGCTTAGGCGCGTGCAAGTGCGTTGGCAAATGCGGGACTGAAGCCTGGAGACGAGCTCATAGCGGGCGGTTTTCGTCGGGTTCGGGCGTGCGCCGCTGCGGCGCGAGCAACAGCGCCGAGACCAGCGGCCACAAGGCCGCCTCGATGGCCGGCGAAACCAGCACCATCCACCCCGGGAACACCCCGCCGCCGATCATCCGGGTGATGACCTCGATCAGCTGCGACAGCGCAAAGAGCGGCAGCACCTGCAGCGCCTGCGAAGCCACCGGGTACCAGAGCAGGCGGCGGTGGATCGTGATCGCGAAGAAGCCCAGCGTGGTGTAGGACAGCGCATGCTGGCCCAGCATGGCCGACTGGTGCACGTCCATGCACAGGCCGAACACGAAGGCCGCGCCGATGCCCACGCGCATGGGCTGGTGCACGCCCCAGAACACGATCACCAGTGCCAGCAGGTCGGGCATCCAGACGGCGCGGCCGATCGGGACCATGTTGAGCAGCAGCGCCACGATGAGGCTGGACCACATGAAGAGCGGGCTGACGGGCAGCAGGAGCTGCTGCTGGCCGGGACGTTTTATCATCGCGTGGCTCCCACGGGCTTCTTCTCGTTCTTGCCGGCGCCGGGCTTGCCCTCGGGCCGCTTGCGCTGCGTGGTGGCCGGTGCCGCGGGCGGCGGCGCCGTCGGGGAGCCGGTGGGCTCGAGCACCAGCACGTAGCGCGCGGCCGTCACACGGGCCAGCGGCAGGCAGTAGATGCGTGCAAAGGCCGAATCGGCGCGGCGCTCGATGCGTTCGATCTTCGCCACCGGCAGGCCCGGCGGGTAGATGCCGTCGACGCCGCTGGTGGAGAGCAGGTCGCCCTCCTGCAGGTCGGCATTGGCGGCCATGAAGCGCAGCTCGAGGCCACCGCCGTGGGCCGAAGCGTCCCCGAAGGCCACGCTGCGCACGCCGGTGCGGGTGTTCTGCACGGGGATCGCGAGGTCGCGGTCGATCACCAGCGTGACCTCGCTCGTGAAAGGCAGCACCTGCGTGACCTGGCCCAGCACGCCGCGCGCATCGATCACCGGCGAGCCCGCCACCACGCCCTGCGTGAGGCCCTGGTCGATGACGATCTTGCGCGTGTAGGGGTCGGCCGCGTCGTAGAGCACCTCGGCCGCGCGGCCCGGCGTCTGCGTGGTCTGGCGCAGTTCGAGCAGCTCGCGCAGCCGCGCGTTGTCCTGCGCCAGCGTGTCGGCCTGGCTCGCGCGCTCGGCCTGCACCATCAGCGCCTTGCGGGCATCGGCCTCGTTGCGCTGGGCGGTCTGCAGGTCTTCGAGATAGCGGCCGCCGCCCAGGACGATCTGTACCGGCTTGAGCGCCACCCATTGCACCGGATAGAGCACCGCGCCAAACGTGGCACGGATCGGCTGCACGATGTGAAAGCGCGCATCGGCCACCATCAGGAAGAGCGAAAGCGCGCCGAAGAAGATCAGCTTGCTGAGCGCTGACTGCCCCTGGTTGAACAGGGGTGGCGCTGTGCGATCGAGCGTGCCCAGAGGCATGGATTCAGACCCGGCGGTAGTGCTGCATCAAATAACAAAAGGCCGGCCTGCGCAAGCAGAGGCCGGCCGATGAGGGCTGTCGCGCCTTCACTCGCTCGTGAAGATGCTCCCGAGGCGGTCCATGCGTTCCAGCGCGATGCCGCAACCGCGCACCACGCAGGTCAGCGGGTCTTCGGCCACGAGCACCGGCAGGCCGGTTTCCTCGGCCAGCAGGCGGTCGAGGTCGCGCAGCAGCGCACCGCCACCGGTCAGCATCATGCCGCGGTCGGCGATGTCGGCGCCGAGTTCGGGCGGCGTCTGCTCCAGCGCGTTCTTCACGGCCGAGACGATGTTGTTGAGCGGATCGGTCAGGGCTTCCAGCACTTCGTTGCTGCTGATGGTGAAGCTGCGCGGCACGCCTTCGGACAGGTTGCGGCCCTTGACTTCCATCTCCTTGACTTCGGAGCCCGGGAAGGCCGAGCCGATGGTCTTCTTGATGACTTCGGCCGTCGGCTCGCCGATCAGCATGCCGTAGTTGCGGCGGATGTAATTGATGATGGCTTCGTCGAAGCGGTCGCCGCCGACGCGCACGGAGCCCTTGTAGACCATGCCGCCCAGGCTGATGACGCCCACTTCGGTGGTGCCGCCGCCGATGTCCACCACCATCGAGCCCGAGGCTTCGCTGACGGGCAGGCCCGCGCCGATGGCCGCGGCCATGGGTTCTTCGATGAGATAGACGGAGGTGGCGCCTGCCGCCTCGGCCGCGTCCTTGATGGCGCGGCGCTCGACCTGGGTCGAACCGCAGGGCACGCAGATGATGATGCGCGGGCTCGGCGTGAGCAGTGTGCGCGGGTGCACCATCTTGATGAACTGCTTGATCATCTGCTCGGTGATCACGAAGTCGGCAATGACGCCGTCCTTCATCGGGCGGATCGCCTCGATGTTGCCGGGCACCTTGCCCAGCATGGCCTTGGCTTCGCGGCCGACGGCCTGGATGACCTTCTTGCCGTGGGGGCCGCCTTCGTGGCGGATGGCGACCACCGAGGGCTCGTCCAGCACGATGCCCTTGTTGCGGGCAAATATCAGGGTGTTGGCGGTACCGAGGTCGATCGCGAGGTCGGTGGAAAAGTACCGACGGAAAGCTCCAAACATGTGCGGAATCCTCTGGAGCACGGTCTGCGCATCGGCAGGTCGTCGCTCTATTTTTTGGGTCGTTTGACGGGGTGAATTGATCGTTTTTGGCGCAAAAGCCGGCGCGTTCGCGGGGGTTGCGGCAAAGGTGGGATAATACCCGAATCCCCTCTGATTCCTGTGTTAGCACGCCTCTTCGGCGTGCGATTACCTTCACCTTCGGTTTTTTGACCGGCCCGACCCATGTCCCTTAGCGCCTCAGACATTGCACGCATCGCCTCTCTGGCAAGGCTGCAGCTTGCTTCCGACGAAAGCGAGCGCATGCTCAGCCAGATCAATGGCTTTTTTGACTTGGTCGAACGCATGCGTTCGGTCGACACCAACGGCGTTGAGCCGCTGGCCCATCCGGTGGCCGCGATCGAAGACGTCACGTTGCGGCTGCGCGACGACATCGTGAGCGAACCCAACAACCGCGAAGCCAACCAGAAGAGCGCCCCGGCTGTCGAAGCCGGCCTGTTCCTCGTGCCCAAGGTGATCGAATAATGAGCGGCGAACTGCACCAAATGGGCGTGGTCGCCCTCGCCAAGGCCCTGGCCGACCGCAAGGTCTCGGCCGTCGAAGCCTCGCAGGCCTTTTTGGGCCGGATGAAGGCCCACGAATCACTCGGCACTTTTGTCGCCGTGAATGAAGAGGTCACGCTGGCCCAGGCCCGCGCGGCCGACGCGCAGATTGCCGCGGGCAATGCCCCGGCGCTGGCCGGCGTGCCGATCGCGCACAAGGACATCTTCGTCACCACCGATTTCCCCACCACCGCCGGCTCGAAGATGCTCGCAGGCTACCGCTCGCCCTTCGACGCGACCGTGGTGCGCCGCCTGGCCGAAGCCGGTGCGGTCACGCTCGGCAAGCTGAGCTGCGACGAGTTCGCGATGGGCTCGGCCAACGAGAACGTCGCGGTGCCCGCCGTCGGCCACGACAAGGCCGTGCCGGTGCAGAACCCGTGGAACCGCGAACGCATTCCGGGCGGTTCCTCGGGCGCCAGTGCGGCCGCCGTTGCAGCACGCCTCGCGCCTGCGGCCACGGGCACTGACACCGGCGGTTCGATCCGCCAGCCCGCGTCGTTCTGCGGCGTGACCGGCATCAAGCCGACCTACGGCCGCGCCTCGCGCTACGGCATGGTGGCCTTCGCATCGAGCCTCGACCAGGCCGGCCCGATGGCCCGTTCGGCCGAAGACTGCGCGCTGCTGCTGTCGGCCTTCTGCGGCCCCGATCTGGACCGCGATTCGACCTCGCTCGACAAGCCCGCCGAGAACTTCGGCCGCTCGCTCAACGACTCGCTCGAGGGCCTGCGCATCGGCGTGCCGAAGGAGTTCTTCGGCGAAGGCGTGGCGCCCGGCGTGCGCGCCGCGATCGATGCGGCGCTCGCGCAGTACGAGAAGCTTGGCGCGAAGCGCGTCGAGGTTTCGCTGCCGCGCACCGAGCTGTCGATTCCCGTGTACTACATCCTGGCCGCGGCCGAAGCGTCGAGCAACCTGAGTCGCTTCGACGGCGTCAAGTTCGGCCATCGCGCGAAGCAGTACAAGGACCTGGCCGACATGTACGAGAAGACGCGCGCCGAAGGCTTCGGCGACGAAGTGAAGCGCCGCATCATGATCGGCACCTACGTGCTCTCGCACGGCTACTACGACGCCTACTACCTGCAGGCGCAGAAGGTGCGCCGCATGATCGCCGACGACTTCCAGCAGGCCTTCAAGCAATGCGACGTGATCGCCGGCCCCGCCGCGCCGACCACCGCATGGAAGATCGGCGAACACGGCGACGACCCGGTGGCCGACTACCTCGCCGACATCTTCACGCTGCCCGCATCGCTGGCCGGCCTGCCCGGCATGAGCGTGCCCGCGGGCTTCGATGGTGGCATGCCCGTCGGCCTGCAGCTGATCGGCAACTACTTCGGCGAAGCGAAGCTGCTGAACGCAGCGCACCGCTTCCAGCAAGCCACCGACTGGCACACGCGCACGCCGGAGGGCTTTTGAGATGAGCGAACCCGTGAACACATTCGAAGCACAGCAACAAGGCCGCCCGACCGGCCCGCTGGTGCGCGGCTATGAAGTCATCATCGGCTTCGAGACGCACGCGCAACTGTCGACCGCGAGCAAGATCTTCAGCCGCGCCTCCACCGCCTTCGGCGCCGAACCCAACACGCAGGCCTGCGCGGTGGACCTCGCGCTGCCCGGCACGCTGCCCGTGATGAACAAGGGCGCCGTCGAACGCGCGATCAAGCTGGGCCTTGCGCTCGGTTCGCACATCGCGCCGCGCAGCGTGTTCGCGCGCAAGAACTACTTCTATCCCGACCTGCCCAAGGGCTACCAGATCAGCCAGTTCGAGATTCCGGTCGTGCAAGGCGGTGCCGTCTCCTTCTTCCTCGGCGAAGAAAAGAAGACCGTGCGCCTCGTGCGCGCCCACCTCGAAGAAGACGCGGGCAAGTCGCTGCACGAAGACTTCATCGGCCAGAGCGGCATCGACCTGAACCGCGCCGGCACGCCGCTGCTCGAAATCGTGACCGAGCCCGACATGCGCTCCACCGCCGAGGCCGTGGCCTATGCGAAGGAGCTGCACAAGATCGTCACCTGGATCGGCATCTGCGACGGCAACATGCAGGAAGGGAGCTTTCGCTGCGACGCGAACGTGTCGGTGCGCAAGCCCGGCGACAAGCTCGGCACGCGCCGCGAGATCAAGAACCTGAACAGCTTCAAGTTCATGCAGCAGGCGATCGACTACGAGATCCGCTGGCAGATCGAAGAGATCGAGGACGACCGCAAGATCGAGCAGGCCACCGTGCTGTTCAACGCCGACACCGGCGAGACGCGTGCGATGCGCGCCAAGGAAGACTCGGCCGACTACCGCTACTTCCCCGACCCGGACCTGCCGCCGCTGGTCATCGCGGCCGAGTGGATCGAGCGCGTGCGCGGCGAAATGCCGGAGCTGCCGCGCACCATGGCCGAGCGCTATGTGAGCGCGCATGGCCTGTCGGAATACGACGCGGCGCAGCTCACGCAGAGTACCGCGCTCGCACGCTACTTCGACGAGTCGGTGAAGGCCGGCGCCACGCCCAAACTCGCGAGCAACTGGATCACAGGGGAGATCGCACGCCGCCTGAACGCGCAAGAGATCGGCATCGAGGCCGCGCCGGTCAGCGCGCAGCAACTCGGCCAGCTGGTCAAGCGCATCGCCGACGGCACGCTGCCCAACAACGCAGCGCGCCAGGTATTCGACACGCTCTGGACCGGCGAAGGCAGCGACGTGGACGCGATCATCGAAGCCAAGGACCTCAAGCCGATGAGCGATACGGGTGCGCTCGATGCGATCCTCGACGAGGTCATCGCCAAAAACCAGAAGAACGTCGACGAGTACCGCGCGGGCAAGGAGAAGGCGCTCAACGGCCTCGTGGGTCAGGTCATGAAAGCCAGCGGCGGCAAGGCCAACCCGGCGCAGGTCACGGACCTGCTCAAGGCCAAACTGGGTTGACCGAAATGACCGGGGCCAGGCGCCTGGTCCCGGCGATCTTCAGCGTGGGCTACCGCCGTTCTGCGGCGACCACAATGCCTTCAGGCGCCCGCGTTCTTCATCGAAGCGCGCATTCACGCGCTTCTTCTCTTCTTCCTGTTCGGCAATGAAGCAGTTCTGCACCGCCAGGCTCTGCGTGTTGTCGTCGAGCTTGCGCCGCGTGGCGCCCGGCGCCTTGCTCGTGTCCTTCTTGTAGAACTCAAGTCCTCGTCGATCTTCTTGCGGTCTTCGCCCAGCTCGGCAATGCGCTTCTGCGCTGCCTGGATCACCGCGTCGATCTGCACCAGCGCCTCGTTGCGCTCACGGTCGTGCGAGGCGGCGCTGGGGTAGCGCACCAGCAGCGCACGTTCGCGCCGGCGCTCGTCGGTCAGGCGGGCCGCCTGCACGGCGGCTTCGCGGGCGCGGTCCTCGCGTTCGGCCATCTCGCGCGCCGAATAGGTGGGCTCGATCTTGCGGCGGGTGAGGCCGTTCGGGCTCAACTCGCGCTGCTCGCGGTCGCTGCAGTCGGCAGTCGGCAGTCGGCAATCGGCAATCGGCAATCGGCCGATCCGCCGTCAGTGTGCGGCCGCGTGCGTCCGTGCAGGTGTAGATGCTGGCGGCGGGTCCGTCTGCCTTCTGCGCTTGCACCGCGCAAGAGAAGAAAGAGCTGGCCGCCAGAAGAACCGATGCCACCGCCAGCAGGCGGGTGGGCTTGCCGTGATTGCGCGCGTGCATCGGGCTGCGCCTCAGCTGGCGCCGTAGCGCGTGCGGTAGGCCAGCACGCGCTCGCGGTGCGCGCCGAGGTCGGCCGCGGCATTGCCCGAGAGGTAGCTCAGCAGGTCGTCGAGCGTCGCGATGGCGATCACCGCCAGGCCCAGCTGGTTGCGCACGTACTGCACGGCGCTGTGGTCCACGTCGACGCCGTTCTCGGTCGCCTTCTCCTGCCGGTCGAGCGCGATGGCCACGGCATGCGGCGTGGCGCCGGTCGCCTGGATCGCGGCGATCGATTCGCGCACCGCGGTGCCGGCCGACATCACGTCGTCGACGATCAGCACGCGGCCCTTGAGCGGCGCGCCCACTAGGTTGCCGCCCTCGCCGTGCGCCTTGGCTTCCTTGCGGTTGTAGGCAAAGGGGTAGTTGCGGCCGCGGCGGGCCAGCTCGGCAGCCACCGTGGTGCCCAGCGGGATGCCCTTGTAGGCGGGGCCGAAGATCATGTCGAACTCGAGGCCACTCTCGATCAGGCGGTCTGCATAGAATCCGGCGAGTCGCGCGATCTTGGCGCCGTCGTCGAAGAGGCCTGAATTGAAGAAATAGGGGCTCATTCGACCGGCCTTGGTCTTGAACTCGCCGAAGCGAAGCACGCCGGCGTCGAACGCAAACTGGACGAAGTCCTGTGCAACCGCGCTGCTTTTCTCACCATCTACAGCCATCGGGAAATTCCTTGTGTTCAAACTGACCAGTCTCAATCTCAATGGCCTGCGCTCGGCCGCTACCAAAGGCGTGGCCGACTGGGTGGTCGAACTTGCGCCGGATTGTATTTGCATGCAGGAGATCCGGGTCCAGGCGAGCGACATCGAAGGCCGCTTCGAGGAAATGGCCGGCCTCAAGGGCCATTTCCACTTCGCCGAGAAAAAGGGTTACGCCGGCACGGCGATCTATACCAAGCACGCACCGAGCCAGGTCGTGGTGGGCTGGGGCGACCCCGAATTCGACGCCGAAGGCCGGTACCTGGAGCTGCGCTTCGACACCCCGAAGCGCAAGTTCTCGGTCATCAGCTGCTACTTCCCGAGCGGCAGCTCGGGCGAGGAGCGGCAGCAGGCCAAGTTCCGCTTCCTCAAGGGCTTCTTCCCGCACCTGATCGCACTCAAGAAAGAGCGCGAGTTCGTTCTGTGCGGCGACATCAACATCGCCCACAAGGAAATCGACCTCAAGAACTGGCGCGGCAACCAGAAGAACAGCGGCTTCTTGCCCGAGGAGCGCGCCTGGATGACGAAGCTGCTCGACGCCGGCGCCGACGGCGCGGGCTTGGTGGACGTCTACCGCATGCTCAAGCCCGACACCACCGCCGAGGCCTACACATGGTGGAGCAACCGCGGCCAGGCCTACGCCAACAACGTGGGGTGGCGGCTCGACTACCACCTGGCCACGCCGGCGATGGGTGCGCTGGCGCGCACCGAGGCGATCTACAAGACCGTCAAGTTCAGCGACCACGCGCTGATCACGGTCGAGTACGACTTCAAGCTCTGACCTTGCTTGTGTGAAGCGGCCTAGCCGCAGCAGCCGCCCATCATCTGCCCGCGGCGGTAGAACGGCCCGAGGTCGTCCGCCAGCGCCTTGACGGTGTCGCGCCACGACGTCGCACCCGCAGTGTTCGCAGCCAGTACGCTGCGCATGCGGGCCAGCAACTCGGGCGGGCTCGTGATCCCCTGCACGCGGCCCGCATCGACCACCACGCGCCCGCCGACCAGCACCTTGGCGATATGGCTGCCGTTGGCACGCGCCAGCAGCAGGTCGAGCGGATCGGTATCGGCGAAGAACGCATCGTCGTCGAGGGCGTCCCAATCCAGCAGCACCAGGTCGGCGGCGGCTCCAGGGGCGATGCGGCCGCCCGAGGCCAGGCCACCGCCCACGCTGCGCGGGCCGTTGCACGAAGCGAAGGCCCAGAGCTGTTCGCGCGTCATCGTGGTGTCGTAGCCCCAGCCCCGGTGCAGCGAATACGCCAGCCGCATTTCGCGCAGCGCGTCGTCATCTTCGTCGAAGGCCATGCCGTCCAGGCCCATGGCGACGCGGCACCCGTGCTTGAGCATCTCGGGCACCGGCGCAATGCCCGACTTGAGCCCCAGGTTGGAACTGGTGTTGACTGCGATGGTCGCGCCACGCTCCGCGATCAGCGCCAGATCCTCGGGCCGCGCCCAGGCGCAATGCGCGAGCGTGAGGCGCGGCGTCAAGAGGCCGATGTCGTCGAGAAAGCGGACGATGCCGCCGGGGTGGTTGGCATCGGCCCAATCCCGCTGGTAGCGCGTTTCGAGCAGATGCATGTGAACCGGGCGGCCCGTGTCGGCCGAGGCCTGCGCGATCGCCTCGAGCAGCGGCGTGCTGCACCACTGCACCGCGGTCGGGCCGTACTGCACGGTCATGTGTTCGCCATGGCCGCCCTCCTCCACCATGCGTGCGACATCGTCGACCAGCGCGAGCTGCTGCAGAGGCGCCACCGGCCTCACCGCGAGCCGCTCGGCCACCGCATCGCGGATGCCCGGGCGCAGCGCTGCCAGCACGGTCGCGTCGTCGCAGTAGGCGATGCCATGGCGGTCGCGCATCGCGATCGCGAAGCCGATGCGCACGCCGACATCGCGTGCCGCGCGGGCCACCGCTTCGGCCTCGTCGACATAGGCCATGCCGCCCTGCACGCGCGTGTAGTGGACCATCAGGTTCGCGACGCCGTGCCGCGCCGAACGCGCGAACGAGGTCGCGGCACAGAGGTAAGGGTCCATGCCCGGCACAACGTCCAGGAACGGCAGCCAGCTTTCCAGCGGCTGGCCGAAGGCGCCGAGCGTGGCGCTGCGAAAGGTGCGCGCATGGTCGTGCGCGTTGGCCAGCGCCGGCAGCGCGAGCAGGCGCGGCCCGCCGGCGCCCGGCTCGTCCGCCAGCGGCACGACCGACTGGATGAGGCCGCCCTCCAGTGCGATGCGCACATCGGATTGCGCAGGCTGCGCGCCGGGATCGGCTAGCAGCCATGCGCAGTCGAGCGGGCCTTCGTGCATGGGAGCGGACATGGCGTTTCTTTCGTCGTCGGGTTGCGCCTACGGGGCGGCGATTTTGCGCTCCGCCGGTGGAGGCAGAAAGCGCCGATCGAAGACCTCGCCAGCCGCCGGTGCACTCGCCAATTCGAACGCCTCCTTGACCTGCGCAATGGCGCGCGCCATGCGCGCATCGTTCACATCGCCCATGCCATTGGCCGCAACCTCGGGCGTCAGCATCACGGTGCGCAGCGTGTACAGCAGGCGACGCTTCTCCAGCGCCTGGTTGAGCAGCGGCTCGCGCTTCATCAACGCGGCGATGGCCGCATCGGGGTCGGCCACCGTGTCGCGCAATGCCCTGTTGATGGCGCGCACGAGCCCGGCCACGGCCTGCGGCTTGTCCTTCAGGAACTGGCGGGACACCAGCACGCCGTTGCCGTACAGGTCGACGCCATGGTCGCCGTAGTGGAACCAGCGGATGTCCTTGTCCGGGTCCACGCCCTGCGCCACCAGGTTCATGTAGCTCGTCACCGAGAACACGGCCGAGCCCTCGACATGGTCCTTGAGCATCATCTGCTCCTGCAGGTTGGGTGCCATGTTCGTCCACTTGACCTTGCTCGCATCCACGCCGTTCCGGGCCGCCATCAGCGGGAACATGCGCAATGCGGCGCCGCCGGCCGGCGAGCCCAGCGTGCGGCCCTCCAGGTCCTTGAGCGTCTTGACCGGGCTGTTCGATTTCACGATGAGGGCGAAGGGCGCGCGGTTGTAGATCATGTAGCCCATCACGGGCGCGGCGCCGGGCTTGGCGGCTGCGTTCTGCACGATCGCTTGACGTCGCCGAAGCCCGCGTCGTAGGCGCCGGCCATCACCTTGGTCACGGTCGCGGCCGAGCCATCGCCCTGGTCGATCGTCACCGCGAGCTTCTCGGCCGCGAAGTAGCCCCGGTCTTCGGCCAGGTAGTACCAGGCGTGGATGCCCTGCAGCTTCCAGTCGAGAACGAACCGGACCGCCGTGAGCGACTGGGCCTGCGCTCCGCGCATCGGAAGTACCGCGAGCGACGCGCCCAAAGCGGCGGATAAGGCCACGACCGCCGCGCGGCGGGTGACAGGAGAGGAGGGAGAGGACATGCAAGGCTCCTTGGAATGAATCAGATGGCTTCGAAGAGAACGTCCTGCGCGCCTTCCCACAGCACCTTGGTGCCGAGCGCGCGCAGCTGCTCCTGTCCTTCGACGATGGTGAGGAAGTGATTGCCCGCGAGCGTGCCCATCTTGCTGGCGAAGCTGCAGGCGCCATAGGCCAGGATGATTTCGGTCTCGCTGTAGCCGCCGGGGTAGAACAGGATGTCGCCCGCCGACGGATGGCTGGTGTGGTTTTCAAAGCCCACGCCCAGCTGGAAATCGCCCAGCGGCACCCAGCAGCCTTCGCCGCTCCAGCGCACATGGATGAGCTTCTGCCGGTAGGGCAGCAGTTGGCGAAAGGCCGCCACGGTGAGCGGCGCTTCAGGATGCGTCCGGGCCACGAAGCGCAGGCCCGCCGACGGTGATTCGGAGGAGGTCGTTCATGCCATCGCCATGTCGGTCTTGCGCTGGGCCCAGCCCGTCGTACGCCGCTCGACCAGCGAAGAGATGGCATACAGCGCCACGCCCATCGCCGCGAGCAGGAAGAGCCCCGCGAACACCATCGGCACGTCGAAGTTGCCGCTGGCGATCATCATCACCGTGCCGATGCCCTTGTTGGCCGCGACCGTCTCGCTCAGCACGGTGCCCACGAAGGCCAGCGTGATCGCGATCTTGAGCGAGGCGAAGAGATAAGGCAGCGCGCGCGGCAGGCCCACGTTCCACAGGATGTCGCGCTTCCTCGCGCCCAGCACGCGCAGCACGTCCTCCAGCTCGGGCTCGGTGCTCGCAAGGCCGGTGGCCACGTTGACCACCACCGGAAAGATGCTGATCACCATCGACGTCAGGATGGCCGGCACCGTGCCCGCGCCGAACCACACCACGAACAGCGGCACCACCGCCACCTTCGGGATGCTGGAGAAACCCACCAGCAGCGGATAGGTCACGTCGTAGGCCAGCTTCGACGAGCCGATCACCACGCCGATGACGATGCCCGCACCCACGCCCAGCACGAAGCCGGCGAGCGTGGTGTAGTGCGTCTGCACGGTGTGCGGCCACAAGAGCGGCATCTTCTGGATCAGCACCAGCGCGATCTGGCTCGGGCGCGGCAGGATCAGGTCGGACACGCCGAAGGCCAGGCAGACCATCTCCCAGAGCACGAAGAAGCCGATGAGGGCGCCCGCGGAAAGCAGGCGCTGCCGGGTGCGCGGCGCGATCACGCGGCCACCTCTTCGAGCGCAGCGACCGGTACGGCGTCGCTCTCGCGGCGCGCCTCGGCGATGCGCATGCGCAGCTGCTGCACCAGGCTCGCGAACTCGGGCGAATAGCTGCTCTCCAGCGTGCGCGGCCGCGCGAAACCCACATCGCGCGTTTCGAGAATGCGCCCCGGTCGCGCGCTCATCACGCAGATGCGGTTGGCCAGGTAGGCGGATTCGCGCAGGTCGTGCGTCACCAGCAGCACGGTCGGCCGTTTGGCGATCCACAGCGTCTGCATGATGTCCCACAGCTCTTCGCGCGTGAACTGGTCGAGCGCGCCGAAGGGCTCGTCGAGCAGCAGCAGCTCGGGTTCGTGCACCAGCGCGCGGCACAGCGAGGCGCGCTGCAGCATGCCGTCCGAGAGCTGCCACGGCCGCTTGTCGCCAAAGCCCTTGAGCCCCACCTGCGCGAGCAGCGCATCGGCGCG
Organism: Variovorax sp. YR752; assembly: GCA_945860785.1. Taxonomy (GTDB): domain Bacteria; phylum Pseudomonadota; class Gammaproteobacteria; order Burkholderiales; family Burkholderiaceae_C; genus Variovorax. The sequence continues at coordinate 14,643 of CAMATD010000053.1, forward strand.
CTCGGCGTATTCGCCGCGCTTCTTGCTGCGGTAGTGCTGCCTGAACGGTTCGACGATCTTCAGCGGGATCATCACGTTCTCGCGGATCGTGAGCCACGGCAGCATGGTCGGGTTCTGGAAGGCGAGGCCGATGCGAAGCCGCGGCGCCGGCGACGCATGCGCGCCCGCCGGGCCCAGCGTGCCGGCCGCGCCCATCTCGCGCCCACCGGCGATCACCGCGCCCGCGCTCGGCCGCAACAGGCCAGCCACCAGTTTCAGGATGGTCGACTTGCCGCAGCCGCTCGGTCCCACGAGCGCGACGAAGTCGCCCTTCTCGATGTCCAGCGTCGTATGGTCCAGCGCGATGGTGCCGCCGCCATAGCGCAGCATCACGTCGGACAGTTGGATGAATGCGTTGCCCATGAGGTCCTTCAAGAAGAAGAAGAAAAAGCCGTGTCGTCGTCCATCCGCAGGATCGCGGCCACCGGGCCGCCGCCCGCGGGGCCCTGGTGCTCGGCGCCGCCCGACACGTACAGCGCCGTGTGGCCGGCCACCGAGGCCAGCACGCCGCCCACCACGGCGCGCGCATGGCGTGTCGAGTGGATGTCGGAGTCGTTGAGCATGGTGTGGCGGGCGTCGCGCACGCGGCCGTCGGGGCTGGCTTCGGCCTTCGCGAGCAGGTTCACCAGGCGTTCGGACAGTGCCTGCGCATCGCGTTCCGCATCGAGCCCGAAGGCATCGCGCAGCAGCACGCGCACGCTCGCCGCGTCGATCGCATCGCGCATCACCGCATGGGCGATGCGAAACGCCGAGGCGCTGCCGTCCGCCTCGCCGAGCACGATGACGACATTGCCTTCCAGCTCGATGCCGGCCGAAGCCGAAGCGCGCGCGGAGAACAGTCGCCAGTCGCTCATCACGCTCGCATCGCTGATCTCTTCACGTGCGACCTCGCCCAATGCAACCGCCACGCCGAGCGCCGATGCCCCGCGCGAATAGCCCATCGACTCGTAGCTGTCGTGGGTGGCAGGCGTGGCGCCACGCGCCAGTGCCGCCGACACCTTGGCCGAGGTGAGCAGCGGGCACTTGACCTGTACGAAGTGCACGTCGTCCGCGCTGTCGATGCCGGCATCGCGCATGGCCTCGGCCACGGCTTGCGCGGTGGCGTCGATCTGCGCGGTGCGGCCCATCTCTTCCGGCAGGAAGTCGCGCGTCTGCGCAATGCCGACCACGAGGCGCTTGCCCCGGCCTGCGAGCGCATCGGACACCCAGCGCCGCGCGAACACGGTGAAGTGCGGCGACAGCACGCCCTCGGTGCCGCCCGACATCACCAGCGCGACACGCCCGTGCACCGCTTCGGGCGTGCAGCCGAGCGCGGGCGCGAGCAGGTGGCACCACGCCGTGGATGCGTACTCGCGCGTGAAGTCATTGACGCAGCCGTTGCCTTCGGTCTTGCCCATCACGGCCACGATGTCGGCCGCGACGATTTCGCCCGCGTCGATCAGCGCCTTGACGCCGCTCAGGTCGCCCGGCCCGCTGCACGGAATGCGCCAGACCTGTACCTGCTGGGCGCGTGTGGTGCTCATGCTGCGTCCCAGTCCACTGCGCCCGAAGGAGCGGCCGTCGCGGGCACGCCGGCCGGCGTCTGCAGGATCGCGCTGCTGTAGTGCTCGGTGTTGCGCGGCGTGGGCGCGGGCATTTTCTGCACGCCCTTCACCGAGCGTCCCCAGCCAACCGCATCGGTCACCAGCTTGCCCTCGCGCATCACGAAGCGCCCGCGCAGCAGCGTGTGCAGCGGATAGCCCTGCACCGCGCGGCCGTTCCACGGCGAGATCTTGCTGATGCTCTGCAGCTTGTTCTGCGACAGCGTGCCCGCGCGATGCATGTCGACGATCGCGATGTCGGCATGCGCGCCCGGCGCAATCACGCCCTTGGTGCCATACAGGCCCCAGGCCTTGGCCGGGTTCACCGCTCTCCAGCGCACATAGTCCATCAGCGTGGCGCGCGCGCGGTTCACCTCGGTCAGCATCAGCGGCATCTGCGTCTCGACGCCCGGAAAACCGCAGTCGCAGTCCCAGATGCTCTCGCGGGTCTTCTCTTCCGGCGCATGCGGCACGTGGTCGGTGGCGATCATGTCCAGCGTGCCGTCCATCAGCGCATCCCACAGCGGCTGGTTGTGGCGCGCCTCGCGTATCGGCGGGTTGAGCCGCATCACGCCGCCGAGCTTCAACATGTGACCGGTGTTGAGCAGCAGGTATGGCGGGCAGGTCTCGGCCGTCACATCGACGCCGCGGCGCTTGGCCTCGCGCAGCAGGAAGAGCGAATCGGCCGCGCTGTGGTGCGCGATGTGCACGCGCGCGCCGGTCCACTCGGCCAGCGTGAGCACGCGGCCGATGGCCTCGATCTCGGCCACGGCGGGCCGCGCGGCCAGGTGCGCCATCGCGTCGATGCGGCCGGCCGCCTTCATCTTCTGCTGGCGGCGCTGCAGGATCGACGAGTTCTCCGCATGCACCACCGTGCGGATGCCCAGCGGCGCGAGCTTTTCGAAGCCTTCGAGCAGCGCACCGTCGGTGGGCGCCGGCAGGTTGCCGAAGGTGTTGCCGACGAAGGCCTTGAAGCTGGTGACGCCGGCGTCGAGCAGCTCTTCGAGCCGGTCGACTGTGTCGTCGCCCAGGAGCCCGTGGATGCCGAAGTCGCAATAGGACGACTCGGCCGCCTTCTGCTTGATGCGCAGCGCCTCGACGGTGCCGGTCGGCGGGTTGGTGTTGGGCATCTCGAACACCGTGGTCACGCCGCCCAGCGCGGCGGCGGCGGAGCCGGTCTTCCAGGTTTCCTTGTTCGGATATCCGGGGTCGCGAAAGTACACGTGGCTGTCGATGGCGCCGGGCAGCAGGAACAGGCCGTCCGTGCGCATTTCTTCGCGTGCCGGCGCATGGTGTCGTCATGGCCGACAGCCACGATGTACTCGCCGGCAATGGCCACGCTGGCTTCGATGATCTGGTCCGCAGACACCACGCGGGCGCCGCGAATGACGAGGTCAACTTCTTTCATATCGGCCCCTCAGAGCATCGCCCAGCCGCCATCGACGGGCAGGTCGACACCGGTGATCTGGCGCGACACGTCGCTCGCCATGAAGAGGCAGGCGTTGGCAACGTCCGCGTCGGTGGACACGCGGCGCAGCGCGTAGTCGGCCGCATGCCGCGTCATCGCTTCTTCCAGCGTGATGCCGAGCTTCTCGGCCATGTTGGCGCAGACCTTCTCGCGAAAGCGCGGGCCGTCGACCATGCCGGGCGCGACGCAGTTCACGTTGATGCCGTGCGGCCTGGCCTCCAGCGCAAAGCTCTTGGTGATGCCGCGCAGTCCCCACTTCGAGGCCGAGTACGCCATGCGGCCGGCGCGCCCGCGCATTCCGAAGGTGCCGCCGACGTTCACCACCTTGCCGCTCTTGCGTTCGATCATCCCGGGCAGCACGGCGCGCATGGTGTTGAAGCAGCCGGTCATGTTGAGCTGCACGATCTCGTTGAATTCCTCGCTCGTGGTTTCCCAGCCGGTCTTGCCGATGGGCCCCGAGCCGCCCGCGATGTTGACCAGCACGTCGACGCGGCCGAAGGCTTCGAGTGCATGCGCCGCCAATGCATCGGTCTGCGCGCCCACGGTCAGGTCGCAGGGCACGACGATCGCCTCGACGCCGAGCGCGCGGGCCTCGGCTGCCACGGGCTCGATGGCGCCGGTGTCGCGCCTGGCCAGCACCAGCTTCGCGCCTTCGCGCGCGAAGGCCAGCGTCACGGCGCGTCCCATGCCCTTGGCCGGGCCGGTGATGAGCGCCACCTTGTCTTTGAGTTGCAGGTCCAAGTCGTTTCTCGCTTTCAGTTCAAGGTCTTGGAAGGGCGCTCGGCGCGCGCGGGCAAAAAGCCGTGGTCGAACACCTCGGCCGCTGCCGGCGTGCGCGGCAGCTGGTTGGCATCGACCACGATGTCGATGGATTTCTTCAGGCGCGCGTCGTCCACGTCGCCCAGGCCGATGCGGGCCACCTCGGGATGGCTCATGTCGTTGCGCAGCGTGGCGAGCAGCTTGTCCTTTTCGACCTCGCGCTTGAGCAGCGGCTCGCGCTTCATGACGTGGTCGATGCCCATGTCCGGGTCGGCAATGACTTCCTTCACCGCGCGGTTCAGCGCCTTCACGAAGCCCTGCACCGCCTTGGGGTTCTCCTTGGCGAAAGCGCGCGAGCAGAACACGGCGTTGGAATACAGGTCCATGCCGTTGTCGCCGTAGCGGATGAAGCGCAGGTCTTTCGCGGGATCGAGCCCCATCGCCTTGGCGCTGAAGCTCACGGTGGTCACGTAGCCGAAGGCGGCGTCGATCTGCCCGCGCGTGAGCATCTGCTCGCGCAGGTTGGGCGCCATGTTGGTGATGGTCACCTTAGCGGCGTCGATCTTCGCGAGCTTGGCGAAGGCCGGGAACAGCTTCAGCGCGCCATCGTTGGCGGGGCCGCCGATGGTCTTGCCTTCCAGGTCCCTGGGCGACCTGATCGGGCTGTCCTGCTTCACCACCAGCGTGAAAGGCGGCGTGTTGTAGAGCATGTAGACCGCCACCGGTGCATCGGCCGGACGCTTGGAGGCCAGGTCGATCAGCGCATTGAGATCGCCGAAGCCCGCCTGGTAGGCGCCGGCCGCAACCTTCGGGATCGAGGCTGCGGAGCCCTCGCCCTGGTCGCTCTCGACATCCCAGGCCCTCGGCCTTGAAGTAGCCCTTGTCCTGCGCCACGAAGAACCAGGCCTGCGGACCTGCGTACTTCCAGTTCAGCACCAGCTTGATGGGCGTCTGTGCGGCAGCGGGCACGGCCGCCAGGGCCAGCCCGCCGGCGGCAAGCAGCGCAGCGAGGGAGCGCACGAGGCGCCCGGTTCCAAAGAGAGACAGCGGCATGGCGAAAGACTCCTAGCGTTTTCTGGAAAGCGAAGACAACGAAACCAGCAGCGACTCGGCGGTCGCGACGAAGCCGTGCAGTTGCTGCACGATGAAATGGATGCCGCGCGTGACGAAGGCCGGCGACGAGGTGCCGCACGCGTCCTTCAGCAGCACGCTGTCGTAGCCGAGGAAGTTCGCGTCCTGCAGCGTCGAGAACACGCAGCGGTCGGTATTGATGCCCGTGAACAGCAGCGTGGTGATGCCCTGCTGGCGCAGGATGCTGTCGAGCTCGTTGTCCCAGAAGCCGCTCAGGCGGTGCTTGTGGACCGTGATGTCGCCGGGCTCGACGGCCAGCTCGTCGATCACCTGCGCGCCCCACTCCCCCTGCACGAGCGAGGGCCGTGGTCGATGGGCGAATGCTCGGCATAGCCGACGCCGTCGGCACTGCGCTTGCCCTTGAACTGCACCGTGGGCGACAGGTTCAGTCGGTCCGCGCGAATGCCCTAGTTGAGCCACACCACGGCGCCGCCGGCCGCACGCCATGCGGGCAGCAGTCGCGCGATGGTCGGGATCGGCTTGCGCGCCGCGCGGATGCCGATGCCCTTCTGCGCGAACCAGCCCTCGGGGTGGCAGAAGTCGTTCTGCATATCGACCACGACGAGCGCGCTGCGCGCGAGGTCGAACTCGATCGACTGCGGCTCGGCCGGCATCTGCACCGGCCGCGGCCGCTGGGGCGCGCGCACCAGGCTGACCCGACCGCCGGTCAGCGTCCACGCGTTGTGGGGCGCCGGGCCGAAGCGGACGGGCGACTGCTCTGCATTGGTGCGCGAAGGCGCGGATCGGCGTGTCATGCGAGACGGGCACGCAGTCAACGTGCCAGAAGGTGCTCCTGATCCGTACCGATTCACGTACTGTGCGTTGCCGTTGTGGCAACAGTCGGGGCAACGGCGTTGGCGCGCTTCGTGCAACTGCTGCGGGCATGAACCACCTTCGCTTCCTGCGCTACGCCGACGAGGTCGCCCGGGCCGGCTCGATCCGCCAGGCGGCCGAGCGCCTGCATGTCGCGCCCTCCGCCGTCAACCGCCGCATCCAGGATCTGGAAGAAGAACTGGGCACGCCACTCTTCGAACGATTGCCGCGCGGCATGCGGCTCACCGCGGCGGGCGAGCTGTTCGTGCGCTACATCCGCGGGCGCGCGTCGGCGCTGGAGCGGGTGCGCTCCGAAATCGAGGAGCTGCAGGGTCTGCGCCGGGGTGCCGTGCGGCTGGTGGCGAGCCAGGCGCTGGCGCCGCGCTTCCTGCCGGCCGCCATCAACGACTTCGGCAAGACGCATCCGCTGGTGGGCTTCGACGCGCGCATCGGCGATCATGTGCAGGCCGCCAGCGCGCTGCGCAGTTTCGAGACCGACCTGGCGCTGGTGTTCAACCTCGCGCCGGAGGCCGACATCGAGCGCGTGTGCGCGGTCGAGCAGAAGCTCATGGCCATCATGCACAAGCGCCATCCGCTGGCGAAGGCCAGGACCCTGCGCCTGCGCGACTGCGCCGACTACCCGGTGGTGCTGCCGAACCGCGACACGGGCGGGCGGCAGCTGCTCGAACGTTTTCTCGCCCGCAGCTCCACCTCGATCCGGGCCATGGTGGAGAGCAACAGCTTCGAGTTCCTGCGCGGCTGCCTGTACGACGGCCAGTCGATCTCGTTCCAGATGGCCATCGGCACCCAGACCGAAGACCCCAACATCGTGGCAAGAGACATCGAGGACCGCGGCTTTCCGCGCGGCGAGCTGGTGCTGGCCAGCCTGCGCGGGCGACAGCTGCCGGTGATCGCCTATGCCTTCGCGGACTTCCTGCGCAAGCGGCTCACCGAAACCTCCGGGGCGGAGGCCCGCTAGCGGGAGAGCGCGGACAGCGCCTTCACCAGCGTGGCGACGAAGGCCTGCATGGCCTCGGTTTCGTGCGCGCCGCGCTTGGCGATGCGGTAGAAATCCAGCCCGACCCTGGGCTTGACCAGCACGTCGGTGCGTACGCGGTGGCGGCGACAGGCCGCAAGCGCGAAGGTCGGCATCACCGCGGTGCCGAACCCGGCCTCCACCATCGAGATCAGCGTGCCGAAGAAGTTGAAGGTGGGCCGCTGCGCGTCGGCGCGGCCGATGGTGGCCAGATGCCGATCGATCACCTTCTGGATCGGATTTCCCGGTGGCAGGCCGACGAGTTCGGCGGTGCGCAGCGCGGACCAGGGTGCGGTGCCGACTGCCGCCGGCTCATCGGCTTCATCGCTCGAGGGCGCGACACGCATCAGGTGAAAGCGCCCGACCGGCGTGCGCTCCAGCCCCGCTGCGGCCTTGAAGAAAAAGCCGAGGCCCATGTCGGCATCGCCGGCCGTCACCATCGCTTCGACATCGCGCAGGTCGGCATCGAAGAGGCGAAGGCTCACTTGCGGATGCGCCTGGCGGAAGGTGGGGAACACCTGCGGCAGCAGGTGCGACGACACCAGCGGCGTGGCCGCGATGCGCAAGGTCTGGCGCGCCTCGTCGCCCTCGGCGCCGAGCTGCGCCGCCACATCGTCGAGATCGGTGACCAAGCGCTCCACCACCGGCAGCAGCCGGCGCCCGGCCGGCGTGAGGCTCACCATGCGTGTGGTGCGGTCGAACAGGCGACAACCCAGCTGCTTTTCCATCTCGCGGATCAGGATGCTGAGCCCCGCCTGCGTGATGTGCGCCTGCTCGGCCGCTCGGGTGAAGTTACCCAGCCGCGCCACCTGAAGAAAGGCGCGCATCTGGCGGGTCGAAAGATTCATATGGATTCATGATAAATCCATATCACATTTAAATTTCACAAATGGCTTGCATGCGTTCCCAATACGACCCGAGACAAACGGAACGCTTTTCGAGCATGGACAACAACCAAGTCATCATCCTGGGCGACGGCATCGGCGGCCTGACCCTCGCGCTGAGCCTGCACCAGGCCGGCATTCCCTGCCGCGTGCACGAGGCCGTGCCCGAACTCAAGCCCACGGGCGTGGGCTTGAACCTGCTGCCGCATGCGGTGCGCGAGCTGACCGAACTCGGCCTGTTGCCGCAACTCGACGCGGTGGGCGTGCGCACGAAGGAATCGATCTTCTTCACCGAGCACGGCCAGCTGATCTTTCAGGAAGCAGCGGGCGAGCATGCGGGCTACGACTGGCCGCAGTTCTCGATCCACCGCGGCGATCTGCAGACGGTGCTGCTCGAAGAGACGCTCAAGCGCCTGGGCCCCGACAGCGTGGTCTGCAACCACCGCTGCACGGGCGTGACGCAGGACGCGGGCGGCGTCACCGTGTACTTCGCCGATGCGCCCGCCGTGCGCGGCGCCGTGGCCATCGGCTGCGACGGCATCCACTCGGCGCTGCGCAAGCAGCTCTATCCGAACGAAGGCGCACCGCGCTATTCGGGTATGAACATGTGGCGCGGCACCACGCGCTGGAAGCCCTTTCTCTCGGGCGCGAGCATGGTGCGCGCGGGCTGGCTCGCAGTCGGCAAGATGGTGATCTACCCGATCCGCAACGACATCGACAGCGAGGGCCACCAGCTCGTGAACTGGGTCGCGGAGATCCACGCACCCCAGCCCGCGATGCGCGACTGGAGCCGCACCGGCCGGTTCGAAGACTTCCTGCCGGCATTCGCCGACTGGCACTTCGACTGGCTCGACGTGCCCGCGCTGATCCGCGCTTCGGACACCATCCTCGAGTACCCGATGGTCGACCAGGACCCGCTGCCGCGCTGGACGCACGGCCGCCTTACGCTCCTGAGCGACGCCGCGCACCCGATGGTGCCGCGCGGCTCCAACGGCGCGGGCCAGGCGATCATCGATGCGCGCTTCCTGGCTGGCGCGCTCAAGGACCTGGGTGTCGGCACCGCAGCGCTGGAAGACTACGACCGCGTGCGCGTGAAGGCCACCACCAACGTGGTGCTGACCAACCGCAGCAACCCACCCGATGCGATCCTGCGCGAGGTGTTCGAGCGCTCGGGCGGCAAGCGCTTCGGGCAGATCGAGGATGTGGTGAGCACGGCCGAGCTGCAGGCCATCTCGGACAACTACAAGCGCGTGGCCGGCTACGACCCGGTGGCGCTGAAGGCACGCGCTTCGTACCTCTGAGCGCCGGCAAATTCATAGAACAAGACGGAGACAAAACACCATGAGATTTCTGACCAAGACCTTCGCCACCCTGCTTGTTGCGGCAAGCGCCGCCGCGGCCCACGCCTGGTCCGACCAGCCGATCACGCTGGTGGTGCCCTACACGCCGGGCACCGGCATCGACCTCGTCGCACGCCAGCTCTCGGCCCGCCTGCCAGCCCTGCTGGGCCAGCCGGTGATCGTGGAAAACCTCGCCGGCGCCAGCGGCAACATCGGCAGCGAGAAGGTCGCGCGCGCCAAGCCCGACGGCTACACGCTGATGGTGCAGGTCAACACACTGGTGATGAACCGCAGCCTCTACAAGTCACTCGGCTACGACCCGGTGGCCGACTTCACGCCGGTGTCGCTCACCTCCTGGGGCACGCTGCTGCTGGTGACCAATCCGAACGTGCAGAAGGCGACCACGATGGCGCAAATGGTGAGCGCAGCCAAGGCGGAACCGGGCAAGCTGACGTACGCCACGCCGGGTGTCGGCACGCCGCATCATCTGTCGATGGCGCTGCTGATGCAGGGCATCGGCACCGAGCTGATGCACGTGCCGTACAAGGGCACGGCCGGCGCGGTGACCGACCTGCTGGGCGGGCGCATCGACTACATGTTCCTGCCGGTGCACGTGGCGCTGCAGCACATCCAGGTCGGCAAGCTGAAGGCCATTGCCACGGGCAGCAGCAAGCGGCTGCCGCAGTTGCCCGACGTGCCCACGCTGGCCGAGGCCGGCGTGACCGCCGACAACGTCGACATGTGGTACGGCGTGCTCGCGCCGAAGGGCACGCCGCCCGAGGTGGCGAAGTCCTTCGAGTCGCAGGGCATGGTGCCGGCGAGCTCGACGCCGGCGGAGTTCGGTGCGCTGGTGAAGAAAGACGCAGACCGCTGGGCGGCCGTGGTCAAGCGCGGCAACATCACCGCAGACTGAACCCGTCTTTCTCCCTCCCCTGCCGGGGGAGGGCCGGGGTGGGGGCATGCGGCCTTCGCGAAGGTTGCTGCTTTTACGAGGGCCGCCTGCCCCCATCCCAACCTTCCCCCAAAGGGGGAAGGAGTCAACCCCCTAGCGCGGCATTGTCTTGCCGGCATGCCGCGCCAGATGCACCTGGTGCAGCGTGATCTTGCGCACCTCCGCCTGGCTGGTCTCGATGTGCGCGCGCAACAGCATCGCGGCCTGATCCCCGCGGTTCGCGCGGATGGCCTTGAGGATCTTGCCGTGCTCGTCGTAAGTGGCCTCGATGCGCGGCTGCTGCGTGAAATCGAGCCGGCGGATGATGCGGATGCGGTCGGTCACGTCGCTGTGCACGCGCGCCATCTCGGCATTGCCGGCGGTCGCCACCAGCGAGCAGTGAAAGGCTTCGTCCCACTGCGCGACCTAGGCGGTGTCGGTGCTGCGCTCGGCCACCGGCACGAGCCAGATGCCAGCCAGCGTGTCGAGCAGGCTGCGGTCAACGCGGTGGTCGGCTTCGCAGATGCGGTGCACGGCGGTGGTTTCGAGCACCATGCGCAGGTCGTAGAGCTGCTCGAACTGGTCGAAGTCGAAGGGCAGCACGCGCCACCCGCTGCGAAACAGCACCTCGACGAAACCCTCCTGCTGCAAACGGAACAGCGCCTGCCGCACGGGCGTGCGCGACACGCCGAGGCGGTCGCTGATTTCGTTCTCGGTGAAGCGGTCGCCGGGCACGAGGATGAAGTCGGCCACATCGCGCTTGAGCTGCGCGTAGACCTCGTCGGCGCGTGTACGAAAAACGGCCGTATCGGCAGCGGGCGTGGGGGAAGCAGGGCGAGGTCGGACGGTAGACACGTGTGAGATGGTAGTCGCTGGCGGTGGCTTCATGCCGCGCTGTTCAGGGCCGCAAGCAGCGCCGCGCTCGGCGCAGTCCAGCCGACGATGCCGCCCTGGGCGCGGATCATGGCCAGCGTTGCCGTCTTAAAGGCCGGAAAGTAGCTCTCGGTGCAGTCTTCGAGCAGCAGGCCGTCGTAGCCGCGGTCGTTGGCCTCGCGCATGCTGGTCTGCACGCAGACTTCGGTGGTGACGCCGCCGAACAGCAGGTGGGTGATGCCGCGCTGCTGCAGCAGTTCATGCAAGCCGGTGGCGTAGAACGCACCCTTGCCGGGTTTGTCGATGACGATTTCTCCATCGACGGGTGCAAGCGCATCGATGATCTGGTTGCCGGGCTCGCCAGCCACGAGGATGCGGCCCATCGGGCCTTCGTCGCCGATGCGCAATGTCGGGTTGCCGCGGTTGCGCTTGGCGGGCGGGCAGTCCGAGAGGTCGGGGCTGTGTGCTTCTCTGGTGTGGACCACGAGGCCGCCGGCCTCTCGCCATGCCTCCAAGGCTGCTTTGGTTGCCGGCACGATGGCCTCCAGGAGCGACACGTCGTTGCCCAGGGTTTCGCCGAAGCCGCCGGGTTCGATGAAGTCCCGCTGCATGTCGATGAGGACCAGTGCTGTGCTCTTCAACTCGAACTCGTAGGGAAAAGGAAGTGCTTCTATGCGCATGGTTGTCCTCGCTGATTCCAAGGGCGAGGGCTCGG
>CAMATD010000054.1 GCA_945860785.1 Variovorax sp. YR752
TCCGTCTGTTCCCAGTACTGCTGCTTGACCTTGGCGGCCTGGAATGCGAACTGCACCAGCACCGCATCGCCACCCTGCTCGGCCGTGTACTGCACCGAGGTCACCAGCACTTCTTCGAGCGTGACGCGCGTGTATTCGATCTGCGAGCCCCCCGCCTTGCAAACCGACACCTCGACCTTGCTCAGGTGCTTGCCGCTGGCGCAATTCTTCATGACGGACGGTACCGCCTTGTCGATGCGCGCCAGAATCTGCAAGTCATTGAAGCTGGCCTTGCCCACACCGCCGCCACCGCCGCTGACCATGTTTCCATGGCTGCGTCGCTCCCCATGCAAACGACTTGATATCCGTCCAGTCCTTGTGGTTCGAGTCCTTGGATTCGCCGTTTGCGCCCTCGACGCGCATGAATATGTCTACTGCCATGATTAACCCCCAAAGTTATGTGCGCCCTCGTGGAGCACCGTTGAATTAGCTGCTGTCCTTCTTGTTGGATGGCAGCTTCGAAACCAGCCGCAAAGAAACCGTCAGCCCTTCGAGCTGATAGTGCGGCCGGAGAAAAAACTTGGCGGCGTAGTAGCCCGGGTTGTCCTCGATGGCTTCCACCTGGACTTCCGCTGCCGCCAGCGGCTTCATTGCCTTCGTGTCCTGGGACGACGTGCCGGGGCTGCCGTCCACGTAGTTCATGATCCAGTCGTTGAGCCAGCGCTCCATGTCCTCGCGCTCGCGGAACGAACCGATCTTGTCGCGCACGATGCACTTCAGGTAGTGCGCGAAACGGCAGCATGCGAACAGGTACGGTAGGCGCGCCGCCAGGTTGGCATTGGCCGTGGCGTCGGCGTCGTAGTACTCGGCCGGCGACTGCAGCGACTGCGCACCGATGAAGGCCGCAAAGTCGGAGTTCTTGCGGTGCACCAGCGGCATGAAGCCGTTCTTGGCGAGCTCGGCCTCGCGCCGATCGCTGATGGCGATCTCGGTCGGGCACTTCATGTCCACGCCGCCGTCGTCGGTCGGGAAGGTGTGCGTGGGCAGGTTCTCGACCGCGCCGCCCGATTCGACGCCGCGAATCAAGGTGCACCAGCCGTACTGCTTGAACGAGCGGTTGATGTTCACGCCCATCGCATAGGCCGAGTTGGCCCAGGTGTAGCGCGTGTGTGCGGCCGAATCGGTTTCTTCTTCGAACTCGAATTCGTCGACCGGGTTGGTGCGTGCGCCATAAGGCAGGCGTGCCAGGAAGCGCGGCATGGCCAGGCCGATGTAGCGCGCGTCTTCCGACTCGCGCAGGCTGCGCCATGCGGTGTGCTCGGTGTTCTGGAAGATCTTGGTCAGGTCGCGCGGGTTCGACAGTTCCTGCCACGAATCCATCTGCATCACGGTGGGCGATGCGCCGGCAATGAAGGGGCAGTGCGCGGCGGCCGCGATCTTGGCCATCTCGCCCAGCATCTCGACATCGGGCGGGCTGTGGTCGAAATGGAAGTCGCCGATCAGCGCGCCGAAGGGCTCGCCGCCGAACTGGCCGTACTCGGCGTCGTAGACCTTCTTGAACAGCGGGCTCTGGTCCCAGCCGATGCCCTTGTGGCGCTTGAGCGAGCGCGCCACTTCGCGCTTGGACGCGCACATCACGCGGATCTTGAGCTGCTCGTCGGTCTCGGTGTTGTTGACGAGATAGTGCAGGCCACGCCATGCGCCTTCGAGCTGCTGGAAGTCTTCGTGGTGCAGGATCTGGTTGATCTGCTCCGAGAGCTTGCGGTCGATCTCGGTGATGATGCCCTACACCGTGCGGTAGGCATCGTTCGAGATGGTGGCGGTGCTTTCGAGCGCCTGCACGGCCAGCGTCTTGACGGCGTTCTGCACCGCCTCGCGCGCCTGGTCGGTCTTGGGTTTGAACTCGCGCTGCAGAAGGTCGGAGAACTCGTTCGGCTCGAGCGCTTCGACCGTGGTGGTCTGCGCGCGCGCTGTCTGTTTGGGTGCGGTGCTCATGATGGAGATCCTGTCGACTTGCTTTGCTGCTGCGCTTACTCGGAAGAGGTGCCGGGCGCCGTGGTGCCCGACTTTTCGTTCGCTGCTTCCACCGCCTTGGCCACCGCGGGGTTGGGCGCGGAGGCCAGCGACTTGAGAAGCGCCGGGTTCTGCAGCGCCTGCGCAATCAGTTGCTCGGCGCCGTTCTTGCCGTCCATGTAGGAGAGCAGGTTGGAAAGCTCCGTGCGGGCTTCGAGCAGCTGCCGCAGCGCGCCCACCTGGCTCGCGATGCGCGCGGGCGAGAAGTCGTCCATGCTGTCGAAGGTGATGTCGACGTTCATCTGGCCATCGCCCGTGAGCGTGTTGGGCACCTGGAAGGCCACGCGCGGCTTGATGGACTTCATGCGGTCATCGAAGTTGTCGATGTCCACCGCCATGAAATCGCGATCGGCCAGATCGGGCATCGGGTCGACCTGCTTGCCCGCGAGATCGGCGATCACGCCCATCACGAAGGGCAGCTGGATCTTGCGTTCGCTGCCGTAGATCTCGACGTCGTACTCGATCTGCACACGCGGCGCGCGGTTGCGCGCGATGAACTTCTGTCCACTGTTCCTGACACGGTTGTCTGCCATAAGCTTCCTCTTGAATCTGAATGCGTGTGGGTTGGACCCTGCTGACTGTCTTGCCTGCCCTCTGGAGCCGCGGCGCCTGTCTGTGCCTATTCCGCAGCGGCGCCACCCCCCAGTGGCCGCCCTGCAAGGCTTTCTATCTTCTGCAATCCCTCGGGCACGAGCTCTTCGATGATCTGGAAGAAGTTGAGGTCCATGAGTCTTTGCGCTCTTCGGATCAGCATGGGCGCCGGATGACTGGGCTCCGTGCGTTCCAGGTACTGGCAAGCCTTTTCCAACAACACTTGCACATCATCACGGCTCGATATTTCAATATCTTTAATACTCGCTGCGCGCGGGCCCGCACCGCCACTTGCAGCACCGGCACCGGAGCCCTGCGCGCTCGAAGCAGGCTGTTGTGCCGCGCCATCCACACTGTGATCCGGCGGATGGGCTTCTGCGTGATCGGCCTGTGCCTGTTCGGGCAACAACTGGACCACGGTGCGAAGCGACCGCTCGAGCCTCGAAAAATCCGGCGCCCAACTCTGTCCCAGCGCGCGCTCGGAGGTTTCGCGAATGCGCTGCAGCAGATCCAGCGCCGCACGCAAAGCCACCACCGCAGGCGCCGCCTTTTCCTGTGCACGGCGCGCCGAATCCCGCAACCGGCCGATGCCGCCCGGGTAATCGATCTGGTCGGTCTTGCTCGAATCGAGCAAGGCCTCGACCTGCCGCAGGCTCATCACCGAACCGCCATCCTCGAGCAGTCGCGCATCGCGCACGCTGCGCCCGAGTCCCTCGGCTTCGGCCAACGAGGCCAGCGCATTCATGCGCGGCAGCGGGTCTTCGAAACCATCGTCGACGACATGCGGATGCACGTCGTCCCAAAACTTTTGCAGCACGGCATCGACCAGCCGCAGCCCGTCGACATAGCCAAGCAAGCCGCGCAATTCGGTCCAGGCCAGCGTCAATGGAACCAGCACCCGCAGGTCGCGCGTGCGCTCGCACAGTTGTTTGGCGATGCGCTCCACGCGAGCCCAGTCGGGTGGTTCGGCCGGGATGATCGTCGAGCCGAACTGCTGCTCCCGCTTGCCTGTTGTCGCTTGTTGCAACGCCATGAAATCGGGGTCGTATTCCAGATCTTCTCCGCATGGAAGCGGGCCTGCGACAGGCAACTGCAATAGATCGATCTCACTCGGCAACAACCGTGTCTCCCTTTAATTAACCGTCATCAACAATGGTTATCTTGAGGGGAACAAGAGTTGCGGTCAACAGCAACAGAATGCAACGAACGGGCGATGAAACCCAAAGGAGTACATCTCCTTTTGAACGTTAAACAGAACGATTACAGCAACCCGCGCCCGCCAAGATTTCGCATCAACGCGCTTAAGCCAAAAGTCCACCGCGGTGCCTGATCGGCATGGACGACGCGGTTGAACAGCGCGCCGAGTTCGGGTGCGGCGATGCGCACGCGGTCGCCGACGACGTGGGTGAATCCTTGCCCAGGGCCGTGACGGTCTTGTGTCGGCGCGAACATCGTTCCAAGAAACAACATGAAACCATCAGGGTAGTCGTGGTGCACGCCGACCGCCTGCGACACGAGGTCGAGCGGATCGCGGCTGATCTTCGACAGCGAGCTCGAGCCTTCGAGCGTGAAGCCTTCGGGCCCCGTCACTTCGAGCGCCACGGTGATGCGGCGCACATCGGCAATGCCGAAGTGTGCATCGAACAATCGGATGAACGGGCCGATGGCGCAGGAGGCGTTGTTGTCCTTGGCCTTGCCGAGCAACAGCGCGCTGCGGCCTTCGAAGTCGCGCAGGTTGACGTCGTTGCCGAGCGCCGCGCCAAGCGTTTCGCCGCGGCTGTTGACGGCGAGCACGACCTCGGGCTCGGGGTTGTTCCAGA
The DNA here is from genome assembly GCA_945860785.1 of Variovorax sp. YR752. Lineage (GTDB taxonomy): Bacteria > Pseudomonadota > Gammaproteobacteria > Burkholderiales > Burkholderiaceae_C > Variovorax. The sequence continues at coordinate 4,464 of CAMATD010000054.1, forward strand.
CCGAGCCCGAATGAATGCCCACGTCGGCGCCGGTGCCCACCGCGGCGAGCACGGAGGCCTTGGTGAAGATCTCGGCATCGGGCCCGATGCCGACCTCGAGGTACTGCGACCACACGCCCTGCGCGAGCAGCACCTCCTTGACCTTCGCGGCCTCGGGCGAGGCCGGGCACGATGTCCGCGAGGTTGTCGCCCAGCACATCGCCGATGGCGGCGCGCGTGGCCTCGGCCTTCGAGGCGTCGCCGCGCGCCTGCTCTTCGATCACACGTTCGAGCAGGCTCGCCACGAACGTGACGCCGCTGGCCTTGATGACCTGCAGGTCGCAGGGTGCGAGCAGCCAGGGCTTGCTTTCGTCGCGTGCGGTCTCGTCGCTGTTGGCGAGCACGGTGTCGAGCGCGGCGATGCGCGGCGCCTTGCCGCCTTGCAGCGCACCGCGCACGGCTTCGGAGGGTGAACTCTTGCCTTCGAGCAGATCGCTCATGGTCGGTGCGAGCTTCGACAGGTCGTGCAGGCCGCCTTCATGCACGGCCACCAGCACCGGCCCCACATCGGGTTGCCAGATGCGGCCGACCAGGGTGGCGCGTTCGGCGTCGCGGGGAAGTGTGGAAGCCGTCGAGAGGTTCAAGGACATGGCGGTGTGTCTCCGGTGAGGTGCTGCGATGCTGTGCGCGAATGCGCGAATGCGCGACTTTGCATCGTAGCCCCGGAGGGCGCGCACGGTGGCGCGCTGGGACATGCGCGCTCAGTGCCCTGCGCCGTACGCCTTTGCAGCGCGTGCACGCGCTGCCTGTGCAGGCAGGTCGGTCCACGCAGGCTCTTGTGGCGCGAAGCGCGCGCGCATGTAGCCGGCCAGCTCGGCGATCTGCCGGTCGTCGAGCGCCTCGCGGAACGCCGGCATGAAGCCGATGTCGCGGCTCGCGGGCTCGCGCACGCCGTCGAGGATGGTGCGCAGCAGGTTGTCGGGGCGCGCGCTCGTGAGATTGCTGTTGAGCGCGAGCGGCGTGTTCACGCCGAGCAGCGTGGGGCCATTGCCGTCGTGATGGCATGACGCGCAGGCACTGTCGAACATGCGTTGCGCGGGGCCGAGCAGCTGGCCTTGCGTGCGCGCTGCGGTCTCGACCACCTGCTGCGCAACAGCTTGCGGCGCAGTGGCCGGCACCGGGTTGAACGCGCCGAGGTAGGTGGCCATCGCGCGCACATCGGCATCGGACACCTGGCCGAGTTCGCGCACCACCTCGGCCATCGGACCGCCGGCGATGCCGTGGCGTTGCGTGTGCCCGTTGCGGAGGTACCGGTACAGCTCGTCGGCATCCCACGGCACGGCCGACTTCGAAAGGCTGGTGAGCGCAGGCGCCTCCCAGCCATCGATCAGCGCGCCCGAGAGGAATGCGCTGCCGCCCTGCTCCGCGCCCAGCGCATTGCGCGGCGTGTGGCATGCGCCGCAATGGCCGAGGCCGTTGACGAGGTAGGCGCCGCGGTTCCATTCGGCGCTTTGCGTGGCCACCGGCTGCAAGGGCGCAGAGTCATGGAAGAGCGCATTCCAGCCGGCCATCAGCGGCCGCATGCTGAACGGGAACTTGAGTTCGGACTTCGGCGTTTCCGCGCGCACCGCGGGCATCGACATGAAGTACGCATAGAGCGCCTGCAGGTCGTCGTCGCTGGTCTTTGCGAACGCGGTGTACGGGAACGCGGGGTACAGGTAGTGGCCGTCGCGCGAAACGCCTTCGCGCATCGCGCGCTGGAACGCGCTGAAGGACCAGCGGCCGAGGCCGGTGTCGGCATCGGGCGTGAGGTTGGTGGTGTAGAGCGTGCCGAAGGGTGTGTCCATCGCACGGCCGCCGACGTTGGGCGCGCCGCCGGGCGCCGTGTGGCACACCGCGCAATCGCCAAGCGCGGCGAGCACGCGGCCGCGGTCGATGGTGGACTGGCTGTAGACCGGGGCGGTGAGGGAAACGGGGGCGATGGCGGAGCGCCAGCCGAGCAGGCCGGCGATGAGGCCGATGCCGCCGATGAAGAGCGCGGCGCCGGTGGCCCAGATGCTCTTGCGCTGCGGCCATGGTGCATCCGTCTTGCTCCTTCCCCCTCTGGGGGAAGGTTGGGATGGGGGCACGGCGGCGTCACCACTCGAGCGCCGCTCGCCCCCACCCCCGCCCTCCCCCAAAGGGGGAGGGAGAAACTCCCGGTTCAATTCCGCCAGCACCGTCTCCGGCGTGAATGGCGGCGACCGAAACCGCACCCCCGTCGCATCGAAGATCGCATTCGCAATCGCCGCCGTCCCCGGCACCGACGACGACTCGCCCGCGCCCAGCGAAGGCTCACCCTGCCGCGGCATGTGCATGACCTCGATCACCGGCACGTCGCGGAAGTTGATGATCGGGTAGCTGCCCCACTCGCGGCTCGCGACCACGCCGGTCGGCAACACGCCGGGCAACTGCGCGCCATCCGGTGCGGCAGCCCTGCTGCGGCGCGAACTGCATCTCTTCCATCAGCGCGCGGCTCGTGGTCTGGATCACGTTGCCGTGCACCTGATGCTCGACGCCCGCCGGATTGATCATCAACCCCGCGTCATGCCCCACCACCACGCGGCGCACGTGCACCTCGCCGGTCTTGCGGTTGACCTCGACATCGGCCACCCACGCAGCCCATGCGGCACCGAAGCCGGGCCACTTGCTGTGGATGTAGCGCGCATAGGCGAAGCCCTGGCCGAAGAGGATGTCGCCGCCCTCGCCCAGCCCACCGTCCGCGTTCTCCTGCGGCCCGGTGCGCATGCGCCAGCCGGCCTTCTGCGCCGTGGCCTGCACGAGTTCGACCGCGCGCGGATCGTCCAGATGGCGCAAACGGAACTGCACCGGATCGACGCCGGCCGCAGTCGCCAGCTCGTCGATGTACGACTCGTGCGCGAACGAACTCGGCAGCGCCGACACGCCACGCAGCCACGAGGCGCGCACGATCGGCGCCATGTCGTTGACCTTCACGCGCAGGTTGTCGTAGCTGTACGGCGGGCGCGCGGTGCGGTCACCCATCTCGAAGGCCTGCGCCACCGGCTCGACAGTGCGCGTGAGCAGCAACGCGAGCGTGGGGGCACCGTTCAATGGATAGGAAGTCTCGAAGTCGTAGGCCGCGATGCGGCCGTCGGCCATCAGCCCGCCATCGACCTCCATGAGCTGCGCCGCGCCCTTGGGCTCCCACGCATGCTCCTGTTCGCGCGTGAGCTGCACACGCACCGGCATGCCCATGGCGCGCGCAAGCAGCGCCGCATCGGCCGCCACGTCGTCGGCACCGTTGCGGCCGTAGCAACCTGCGGCTTCCATGCGGACCACGTCGACCTGCACATCGTCCACGGCCATGAGCTTCGCCAGATCGGCGCGCAGCACATGCGGGTTCTGCGAGCCGGCCCACACACGCAGCTGCATGCCGCTCCCATCGGCCGGCTGCCAGTCGGCCAGCGCGCACGACGGGCCGATGGAGGCGTGCATCTGATAGGGCCACACGTAGGTGCGCTGCATCGGCCGCGCGGCTGCGGCCATCGCGCCGTCGACATCGCCTTCGTCGACCAGCAGGCGTTGCGTCGATGGGTTGTCGCGCAACGCCTGGGCAACGTCGGAAAGATCGGGCATGCCGGGCCACGACTTCCACGTCACGCGCAGTTCGCGCAGCGCCTGCTCGGCGTGCTCTTCGCGCTCGGCGACGATGCCGACGAAGTCGCGGATCACGCCCACGGCATGGATGCCGGGGATGTGCGCGATGGAAGATTCGTCGACCGCCTCGAGCGTGTTGCCGATGAACTCGCCATGGTCCGCGCCCGCATACGGCGGGCGCACCACGCGGCCGTGCAGCATGCCGGGTACACGCATGTCGTGCACGAACACGAGTTCGCCCGCGAGCTTGGCGGGAATGTCGACGCGCGCCTGCCGGGTGCCGACGACGCGGTAGTCGGCCGGGTCCTTGGACTGCGCGGCCGGATCGAGCCGCAGCACCGTGCGCTGGTTGGCCACGAGGTCGGCATAGCTGAGGTGACGGTCCGGTGCCTCGGTGACGCGCACCACGCCGTTGCGCACCTGCAGCGCTTCGACCGCAACGCCCAGCCGCCCGGCCGCACGCGCCAGCAGCCACGCACGCGCCTGCGCGGCGGCAAGGCGCAGCGGCTGCGAATGGATCTGGATCGACGCACTCGCAATCGTCGCGCCCTGGTTGGGCACGCGCGCGGTGTCGCCCAGCATCATGCGCACGCAGGGCATGCCGAGGTCGAGTTCCTCGGCCACGATCTGTGCGAGCGCGGTCTGGATGCCGGTGCCGAGATCGACGTGCCCGTTGAGTGCCGAAACGCTGCCATCGTCCCAGACCGCGAGCAGGATCTCGTCGCCTTCGATCGGGTTGCCGGCGATCAGCGCGGGCTGGCCCTTGGCGGGCGGCGGCGCGGGTGGCGTGTCGCGCACCACGAGCAACACGCCATCGGCGGCGAGGAACTCCGCTCGGGTCTGCGGCAGATCGGCGCGACGCGTCATGCCTTGCCGTCTTCGTGCGATGCGCTCATGCGCGCGGCGGCACGCTGCACGGCGTCGAGAATTTCAATGTGCGTTCCGCAACGGCACAGATTGCCCGAGAGCTCGCTGCGAATGCGCGCCTCGCTCGCTTGCGCGGATCGCGCGCGAGCAGCGCCGCGGCCTGCATCACCATGCCGTTGAGGCAGTAGCCGCACTGCGCGGCCTGCGCGTCTTCAAAGGCCGCCTGCACCGGATGCCAGCGGCCGCGCGTGCCCAGACCTTCGAGCGTGGTGATCGAACGGCCCGCCACGCCATGCGCGGGAATCACGCAGGACCGCGCCGCCACGCCATCGACATGCACCGTGCAGGCGCCGCACTGCCCCAGCCCGCAACCGTACTTGGGGCCGTTGAGCCCCAGGTCGTTGCGCAGCAGGTGCAGCAGCGAAGCCTCGCGCGGCACGCCCGACAGCGAATGCGCCTGGCCGTTGACCTGCAGGTGCAGCGGCTCAGCGCCGCAACTGGCCGTCACGGGTGTACATCTCCAGGTCCACGAAGGTCGAGCCGTTGTGGTTCTTCGCGCTGTAGTCGATGGGGAAGTCGCCGAAGCGCGTGCTGCCGATGCTCTCGAGCCCGGCGATGAAGCTGTCGCGCGTGAGCGTCTTGCCCGCGCGGCGCAGGCCCTCGACCATCACGCGCCCGACGATGTAGCCCTCGAGCGCGGTGTAGCTGTCGATCTTCTCGCCGAACTCCGCGCGGTCGCGCTGGTAGTCGGCCACGATGGGCACGCGCTGCGCCGTCGGCGGCGGCACGATGCTGGCCGTGACCAGCCCGGCGAGCTTGCCGTCGAGCCGCTTGGCGGAACCGGCCGCATCGGTGATGCCCACCGACAGCGTGTAGAGCGGCGCACCCACGCCGTTCGCGCGGTAGTCGCGGATGAAGGTCTCGACCATGCGGCCGGCCATGATCATCACGACCGCGCCCGGCTTGGCTTCGGCGAGGCCGGTGGCGACCTGCTTCGCGTCTTCCGCAGTGATGGCGAGCGGCAGCGTCTTCACCACCTGCACCTTGTATTCGGCCGCAAGCTGCTCGCAGGTGGCGAGGTTCGACTTGCCGAAGGGGCTGTCCTGGAACACCACCGCGATCGACGAGATGCCGATGGTTGAGAGGTGGCTGATGATCTTGCGCAGCTCGAGGTCGTAGCCGGCGCGCACATGGAAAAGGATGCGGTTGACCTTGGTGCGGAACGAGGTGGTGCCCACCAGCGGCGCGAACATCGGCACGCCGGCCTTCTCCGCGAGCGGCATCGCAGCCGCGAGGTTGCCGGTGGCGACGAAGCCGGTGAGCGCGAAGACCTTGTCCTCGTCGATCAGCCTGGCGGTGTTGACCGCGGTCTTCGCGGGGTCGTAGGCGTCGTCGTACGTGACGAGTTCGATCTTGCGGCCGTTGACGCCGCCCGACTTGTTGACGCGGTCGAAGTAGAGCTTGATGCCCGCGCGGTAGTCGACGCCGAAGTCCTTGGCCGGGCCGCTGAGCACGGCCGACTGGCCGATGCGGATGGTGGTGTCGGTCACGCCGTTCTCCGCGCGTGCCGAACGCAACAGGCCGGGGCCGAGCGCCAGGGCTGCGCCGCCCGCCACCATGGCGCGCCTTGAAATCGAAAGCTTCATTCGTCGTTTGTCTCGTTGTCGTCGTTGTTGTCGTCGTTGTGCCGATGGGGTCAGGTGGCTTGTATGTCGGCGGACTGGATGCGCTTCACGCCCTTGGCCGCCATCTGCTTCCATGCCGCAGCCAGCGAGCCATTGAGGTCGATGCCGCGCGTCGCATCTTCGATCACATAGGCGTCGAAGCCGGCCTTGCGCGCATCCATCGCGGTCCAGGCCACGCAGAAGTCGGTGGCCAGGCCGGTGACGAACACGGTCTTGATGCCGCGCGCCTTGAGGTAGCCGGCCAGGTCCGTCGCCGTCTTGTGGTCGGCTTCCTCGAAGGCCGATTAGCTGTCCATCTCCTTGTGGAAACCCTTGCGGATGATGAGCTGTGCGGTCGGCACCTTGAGCTCCTTGCCGAGCGCGGCGTCTTCCGTGCCCTGCACGCAATGGTCCGGCCACAGCACCTGGGTGCCGTAGCTGAGCTTGGTCGTCTCGAAGGGCTTCTTGCCCGAGTAGGTGCTCGCGAAGGACGCGTGGCCCGCCGTGTGCCAGTCTTGCGTGACGACGATGTTCTCGAACGCGGGCGCCAGCGTGTTGATGACCGGAATCACCTCGTTGCCGCCCTTCACCGCGAGCGTGCCGCCGTCGAGAAAGCAGTTCTGGACGTCGACCACGATCAGCGCGGCCTTGCTGCCGGGCTTGATCTTGCCGGCCGCGAAGGCGGAAAGGCCGAAGCTGCCGAGGCCGCTCATGAGCCCAAGGGCAGCGGCTGATTTCAGGACGATTCTGCGATGCATGGTGTGGACTCCAGTGAGGTTGAAAGAATCAGACGCTGAGGTAGGCGCGACGCACTTCCTCGTTGGCCGCAAGCTCGGCCATCGTGGCGTGATAGCGGATCTGGCCCTTCTCGAGCACATAGGCACGATCGGACACCAGCTCGGCGAAGTGCATGTTCTGCTCCGACAGCAGGATGCTCACGCCCTGCGCCTTGAGCTCGAGGATCATGTTCGCCATCTGCTCGACGATCACCGGGGCCACGCCTTCGGAGGGCTCGTCGAGCAGCACGAGGTAGGGGTTTGCCCATCAGCGTGCGCGCCACGGTCAGCATCTGCTGCTCGCCGTCGCTCATGCGACCGCCCGGCCGGGTCGGCATCTCGCCCAGGTTGGGAAAGAGCTTGAACAGGCGCTCGGGCGTCCACAGCGGCGCGTCGGTGCCGTTGGTCCAGCGGCGCGCGGGCTGCTTGCCCACTTCGAGGTTCTCCATCACCGTGAGGTCGGTGAACACGCGCCGGTCTTCGGGCACGAAGCCCAGGCCCAGCCGCGCCGCCACGTGCGGCTCGCTCTTCGAGATGTCGTGGCCCAGGAAGCGCACCGCGCCACGGCGCTTGGTCAGCATGCCGATCAGCGTCTTGAGCGTGGTGGACTTGCCCGCGCCGTTGCGCCCCATCAGCGCGACCACTTCGCCGCGCCGCACTTCGAGATCGACGTCGTACAAAATTTGCGCGGCGCCATACCAGGCGCACAGCGCCTTCGCTTCAAGCAACAGTTCTCCTCCGCTCATGCGGCTTCTCCCAGAGCAGCCGACACGGCCGCAGTCTTTTCGGCGATTTTTTCGAATGTCTTGCCGCTGCCGAAGTACACCTCCTGCACCTTCGGATGGTCGCGGATCTCGAGCGGCTTGCCCTGCGCGATCAGGCGGCCGCGCGCCAGCACGATCATGCGGTCGGCATACGCGAACACCACGTCCATGCTGTGCTCGGTGAAGAGCACGGCTAGGCCGCGCTGGATCACGAGGTCCTTGGTCAGTGCCATGAGCGAGTTGCGCTCCTTGGGCGCCATGCCGGCGGTGGGCTCGTCCATCAGCAACAGCTTCGGGCTGTTGGCCATCGCGATGGCCAGCTCGACGCGCTTGACGTCGCCGTACGCAAGCTCGCTGCAGGGCCGGTCGGCCTGCGCCTTCATGCCGACTTGATCGAGCAGCGCGAGCGCCGCGTCGCGCTTGTGCTCGCTGGCGCGGCGCCACATCGAGAACAGCTTGCCGTCGTGCGAGAGCATCGCCATCTGCACGTTCTCGGCCACCGTGAGCGAGGCGAAGGTTTCGGCGATCTGGAAGGGCGGCCCACGCCCTTGCGCCAGATGGCGCGCGGCTTCTGGCCCACCAGCTCGTGGCCGTCGAACAGGATCGAACCCTGGTCGGCCTTGAGCTGGCCGTTGACCATGTTGAAGGTGGTGGACTTGCCGGCACCGTTCGGGCCGATCAGCGCCAGCAGTTCGCCGGCCTTGAGTTCGAAGCTGATGCCGTCGACGGCCTTTACGCCGCCGAAGGACTTGCCGAGGTTCTCGACTTTGAGGAGCGGTGCGGTGTTGTTGTTGCTCATGCCTTGGCCTCCTTCACCTCGGCGACCGGCGTCTTGCGCCGCAGCAGGCGCTCGGTCATCTGTTTGGCGAAGCCGGCAATCCCCTGCGGGAACAGCAGCACGAGGATCAGGATGATGGCGCCCAGTGTCGCGCGCCAGTAGTCGGTATTGCGCGCCACGGTGTCGTGCAGCCAGCTGAAGGTGACGGCGCCGACCACCGGCCCCGCCAGCGTCTGGATGCCGCCCAGCAGCACCATCACCAGCCCGTCGACCGATTTGTCGACACTCAGGCTTTCGGGCGAGATGCTGCCCTTGGAGAAGGCATAGAGCGAACCGGCCAGCCTCGCCGCGGCGCCCGCGATCACGAAGGCCGTCCATTGCATGCGCTTGACGTCGATGCCGATCGCGTCGGCGTGCAGCACCGAGTCGCGACCCGCGCGCAGCGCATAGCCGAAGGGCGAGAACAGCACGCGGCGCAGCATCAGGATGCCGGCCGCCACCAGCACCAGCGTGAGCCAGTAGTAGGCGCGCTTGTCCGACAGCCACTCCGAGGGCCAGACGCCGGTGAGGCCGTTGCTTCCGCCGGTGAACGAATCCCACTGGTAGACGATGGCCCAGGTGATCTGCGCGAAGGCCAGCGTGAGCATCGCGAGGTACACACCCGAGAGCCGCACCGCGAACCAGCCGTAGACGAAAGCGCCGATGGCCGCGACAGCGGCGCCACGATCAGCGCCACTTCCATCGGCAGGCCGCTCGCGCGCACCAGCAGCGCAGCTGCCGTAAGCCCCGAGGCCGAAGTAGGCCGCATGGCCGAACGAATGCATACCGGCCGGACCCATGATGAAGTGCAGGCTCGCGGCGAACAGCGCGGCGATCAGCAGGTCGATCAGCAGCACCGTGGTGTAGGGCGAATCGGCCGTGAGCAGCGGCATCGCCATGAGCAGGGCGCCGAGCGCGGCGACCAGCCACAGGTAGCCCTTGCTCGCGCGGCGCATCGGCTCCTCGGGCATGCCGACGTAGCGGCTCGGCGCCTGCGGGCGGCCGAACAGGCCCCACGGACGCCACACCAGCACGACCGCCATCACGACGAAGTCGACCACCAGCGTGAGCTTGGAGAAGGACACGCTGTAGCCGAAGATCTCCACCACGCCGAGCCAGATGCAGACGGCCTTGATCTCGGAGATCAGCAGGGCCGCCGCATAGGCGCCCGGGATCGAGCCCATGCCGCCCACCACCACGACGACGAAGGCCGCGCCGATGGTGTTGAGGTCCATCGCGAGCGTGGCCGGTTCGCGCGGCAGCTGCAGCGCGCCCCAGCGCGTACGCGTGAGCAGCAGCCACATGAGGCCGAGCACGACCGGGCCGACGACGATCAGGAACAGGTCGTAGGTCGGGAACTGGCGGCCCAGGATTTCGACGGAGCCCGACAGGCCCGGCGCGCGAGGCCCGAGCAGTTCGTCAGGCCCCCAGATGTAGAGCACCGCGTCCTTGATGACAAGAACCAGTGCGAAGGTCGCCAGCAGCTGGAACAGCTCCGGCGACTTGTAGATGCGGCGCAGCAGCACCATCTCGATCAGCGCGCCGAGCACGCCGACCGTGAGCGCGGCGATCACCACCGCCGGCCAGAAGCCCAGGCCACCGCCCAGCTTCTCGACCAGCGTGTAGGCGACATAGATGCCGACCATGAAAAAGGAGCCATGCGCAAAGTTGACGATGCGCGTGACACCGAAGATCAACGAAAGGCCGGCTCCCACGAGGAACAGCGACGAAGCCGACGACAGCCCGGTGAGGAACTGAAGCAGCAGGGACGAGAGGCTCATGGGTGCAAGCGTTCCGGAAAAGGGTCAGTCTGCGGCGCGCGACTTCTTGATGTCGGCGGCGGTGGGCTGGAACTTGGCGCCGTCGAAATACGTGTAGTCGACCATCACGCCCTTGCCGTTCTCGTTCTTCGTCTTGCCGACGAAGGCGCCCATCGTGGATTGATGGTCTTCGGCGCGGTAGCTGATCTTGCCGAACGGCGTGTCGACCTGCAGGCCCTTGAAGGCTTCGACGAGCTTCGGCGTTTCGGCGCTCTTGGCCTTGGCGATGCCGGCCGCGACCGACTTGATCATGCTGTAGCCGACCACCGAGCCCAGGCGTGGATAGTCCTTGTACTTCTCGTGGTACGCGAGGAAGAAGGCCTTGTGCTCGGGCGTCTGAATGCCGTACCAGGGGTAGCCGGTCACGATCCAGCCGTTGGGCGTTTCGTCCTTGAGCGGGTCGAGGTACTCGGGCTCGCCAGTCAACACGCTGACGACCGTGCGGTCCTTGAAGAGGCCGCGCGTGTTGCCTTCGCGCACGAACTTCGAGAGGTCGGCGCCGAACAGCACGTTGAAGATCGCGTCGGGCTTGGCATCGGCCAGCGCCTGCGCGACGGCGCCCGCATCGACCTTGCCGAGCGGCGGCGCCTGTTCGGCGACGAACTCGACGTCGGGCTGCGCGGCCTTCAGCAGCGTCTTGAACGCGGCCACGGCCGACTGGCCGTATTCGTAGTTGGGGTACACGACGGCCCAGCGCTTCTTCTTGAGCTTGACGGCCTCGGGCACCAGCATCGCGGCCTGCATGTAGGTTCCGGGGCGCAGGCGGAAGGTGTATTCGTTGCCGCCCTGCCAGGTCATCTTGTCCGTCAGCGGTTCGCCGGCCAGGAAGAAGATCTTTTTCTGCTTGGCGAAGTCGGCCACGGCGAGGCCCGTGTTCGACAGGAAGGTGCCGGTCAGCACGTCGATCTTCTCGCGGGCGACCAGCTCCTCGGCCACGCGCACGGCGTCGCCCGGGTTGGCGTTGTCGTCGCGCGTGATGAGCTCGACCTTCTTGCCGTTGACGCCGCCCTTGGCGTTGATCTCCGCGACGGCCAGCTCCATGCCCTTCTTGTAGGGCTCGAGGAAGGCGGGCTGCGCCTTGTAGCTGTTGACCTCGCCGATCTTGATCACGCCCTGCGCATGGGCGGGGACGAGAGCGGTGGCCAGCGTGGCGAGTGCCGCGGCGCTGAAGACGTGACGCAGTGGGTTCATGGGGAAACTCCTTGAGATCGAAAGAGAAGAGAAACGGCGTGAATGGGTGTGCGTGGACGGCAGCGTTAACGCAGGCCGTCTTCGCCCTTGATTTCGCTGGCCTGCAGGCCGCCGATGCGCGGCAGCGGGCGGCCGCTGTCGGTGACGGCCACGGCCACCACGATCTCGTTGGCGCGCGGTGCGTCGGACACGCGGGCCTCGACGGCGTCGAAATGGCTGCGCACGAAGGCGGCGTCTTTATGGCCGAGCGGCACGTCGATGGCGGTGCCCAGCGTGCCGCGCTTCTTGGCCGAGGGCACGAGCGCCGCGCCCTTTTCAACGGCCACGCGCAGCGGTGCGCCGAGCTTGGGATGCAGGATGGCGGCCGCGTGCTCGAGCTCGCCGTTCTCGCCGACGATGGCGGCCTTGCCGTAGCTCTGCGCCTGGCCGGGCTCGATGCCGAGCGCCTGCACGGCCTTCTGGCCGAGCAGCGCGCCGAGCTCTTCGCCGATGGCGATCAGCTCGTCGAGGTTCTCGCTGTAGCGGCCGGCATAGGGGTTCTCGATCACGGCGATGGCGACGGCGCGGCGCGTGGGCGGCGTGATGTCCTGGCCCATTTCCTTGCGGGTTTCATCGACCTGGATGATCAGCTTGCGGATGTTGGCGGTCATGTCTGTGTGTTCCTTGTCTTGTCTCTGTGTGCGGGCTCAGCGCAAGCCGTCCCACTTGCTGATGTCCTTGGCGAGCAGGCCGCCGACGCGCGCATGCACGCGGTAGCCCGTGCTCATCGCGAGGATGAAGACGATCTCGTCGGCCGCCGGTGCGCCGGGTACGCGCACTTCGATGGCGTCGAACTGGCCGCGCACGTAGGCGGCGTTGATGTTGGTGAGCGGCACGTCGAGCGCGGCACCGGGCGGGCCGACCTTCTTGGTCGAGGGCACGATCGACAGCGCATTGCCGGGCTGGCCGGTTTTCTCTTCGGCCTTGCCCGCGGTGTAGGCCACGCGGCTGCCCTTCCAGCCGAGCAATTCGCGCATCGCGTAGCCACCGGGCACATGCCAGAGCGCGCCATGTTCGAGCTCGCCGCCGGCGCCGACGATGGCGCCCTTGCCATACGTGGCGATCTGCTCGAGCGGAACGTCCATGGCGGCGTGCAGCTTGTGCGCCATGTCGACACCCACGGGATCGAGCAGCGCCATCATCGGCAGGATGTCGGGCTCGTAGCGGCCCGCGAAAGGATTGGTCAGCACCGCGCCGATGGCACCGCGCACCAATGGCGTGTCGGCACGCGGTCCAAACTCGTGGTGGATGTGCTCGACTTGGGTGAAGACGCGGCGTATATCGATCATGAAAAAGAACCGTGCTTTTCGTTAAGCAATTACTGAACCAACTGCTTTCGGCAGCACTGTCTGCAGCGGCTTCGAGCATAAGGGCTCGACAAGTCGCCACTGCCCCTGACAAATGAGTAGAACGGCCCAGACGAGCCCCCCTTTTTGCAGGACCTTGGCGCATATCGCGCCTGTATCGAGTGCGCTTTTCACCTGCGACGGTGCGAGTGGCGGCACGTCGACGGTGACGAGGGTGTCGCCCAGGTCGCTGTCGTCCTTGCATTCACTGGCGGGGCGGCGCTGGATGGCGTCGTCGTCGTCGTCGACATCGACGGCGTTGGCGATCACGGTGGCGGCCGCATCGGCCTGCGCCGCGGTGGCGGCCAGGACCGTTACGCTGTCGGCGATACCCAGCGAGAAACTGCGGCCGCGCCAGCCGCTGGTGGCCACGCCGCGCACAGGCTGGTCGGCGTGCAGTTCGAACTGGCCGTCGGTGGTGAGGATGGTGTTGTCACGCCAGTCGAAGCGCGCGATGTCGGCGAACAGGCCCACGCGCGCGGACTGGCCGGGCGCGAGGTGCAGCGCGATGTCGCCGCCGTTGTTGATCCAGGCACGCTCGATGCCGGGGCGGTCGTAGAAGGCGATCAGCTCCTGCGCCACCGAACCCGCTACCGCGGCCATGGGCGTGATGAACATGGGCGAGAAGGCGACGCAGGCATCCCACATGCGTTGCCCGACAACGCCGCGCGGCCGCATCTTGTCGGCCACGGGCAGACGCAGCAGCGGCAACTCGCGCACCAGCTCGTCGAGCACATGAACGAAGCGCGCCCACGCCGCGTCGTGCGCGGCCGCAACGGCGTACGGGTCGCCGTGCGCCTCGGCCACGATATCGATCGGGCCGTAGTTGAAATGCCAGCGACCGCCGTCGAGCGGGCTGCGTTGGGCGGACATGGCTCAGCCCAGCATGGATGCGTGGCCGAGCGGCCACGGGTTAGCGTCGTCCATGACGAGCCATTGGCGCGCGAGCGGTGCGCCGTCCTCCTGCCACGCACCGCGCGCGAGCGCCTGTTCGAGCGAGAAGATGTGTTCCATGTGGCCGCCGAGCGCTTCGTAGGCGTCGCGCCGCATGCTGAATTCGATGGGCGCCACGATGGCCGGTGTGGGCACGGTGCCGAAGCTGTTGTCGGGCATGCGCATGACGTCGGCCATCACGGTGATGCCGCCGCCGGGCCACACATAGGCCGGTGCGCCGCCGCAGGTGACGTTGACCAAAGCGCGCTTGATCGCGCGTGTCAGCAGCACGGGGTTTTCGGTGACGCCCGCACGCAGGCTGCCGCCCGCACCGCCAAGGAACAGCACGGTGCACAGCGAGGGTTCGCAGTTCTCGCCGATGCGGTCGACGATGCGGCGCACCTCGGGTGGCATCTCCTGCTCGACCGGCTTCAGCGCCTCGTCGAGCACGTACCACTGCGCATGCTCGCCGGTGGTCGAGGTCATCAACAGGCGCAGGCCGGGGCGCGCAACGCCTTCTTCCCAGCCTTCGATGATCGAGAGCGGATCGGCGATGTCGGTGCCGCCCCAGCCGTTGCCCGGGTTCGCCACCTGGAAGTAGTGCCCCGGCGTGGACTTGCGGCCCAGCATCTGGATGCCCGAGGGCGCCATGTCGAGACAGCGGCCGGCCTAGTGCTCGGTGAGCACGCCGGTGATGTGGTCCCACCACCACCTCGTCGGCCACGCCCGCGAACTGGCGCGCGAAGATGCCGACGGCCGCCGAGCCGCAACCCACGCGCATGCGCTGCTCTTCGACGCCGTTGACGATGGGTGCCTTGCCGGTCTGGATCACGAGACTCGCGCCGCCGTCGATGGTGCATTCGACGGCCTTCTTGTTGCCGAGGAACTGCATCAGCTCGGCCGTCATGCGGCCTTCCTTCTTGCTGCCGCCGGTGAGGTGGTGCACGCCACCGAGCGAGAGCATCTGCGAGCCGTACTCGGCCGTGGTGACGTGGCCCACGACCTCGCCCCTGTAGCGCACGTTGGCCTGCTCGGAGCCGAGGCAGCGGTCGGTGTCGATCTTCACCTTGAAGCTGCAGTAGCTGAAGATGCCCTCGGTGACGACGGTGACCATGTCGACGCCCTGGGCCTTGGAGGCCACGATGAAGGGAGCCGGCTTGTAGTCGGGGTAGGTGGTGGAAGAGCCCACGCCGGTGACGAAGACCTCGTCGGCATGCAGCAGGTCGCCGTTCCAGTCGGGTGCGGCGACGGCGTTCGAGGTGTCGGCCGTAGGCGCTTCGGTGGAGCGGTTGAACGGCACCAGCGCCGGCGCGTCGGCTGCGATCTCGCGGCGCAGCAGCACCACGGGATCGACGCGCACCAGCACACCGTCCCTGTTGGCATAGCGGTCGCACGCGCCGGTGCGGCCGTCGGAGATCTGGCACAGCACCGGGCAGGCGTTGCACTCGACCTTGGCCGTGCTCATCTTCTCGTTGCGCGGCGGCGCCTTGCCGAAGGCGCTGCCGCCGGCTTCTGCAACCACCGGCATGTCCATGCCGGGCAATCCGTCTGTCTTGGTGTGTTCGGTCATCGGGGCGATCTCGTGGACGTGTTGGGCAATTCGGTTCGGAGGGGTTGCAACAAACGTGCCGTCTGCCCGCTTGTGCGCCGCCTGCCGTTTGTGTAGCATTCCCTACACTTTCATGTTGCGTTCACTACATTCGCATTCAATGTAGCAAACAGGCCCGATGCTTGCAATGGTGTTTTCTCGTGGGGTTTATCGGGGTTTTTCCGACCGACGACAATTGGCGGGCTGGAGCCGGTTGACGGCCGCCGCCCTGCTGGCGAGCATCCCGGCTCCCTGTTTCTCTGTTTCCAACCAACACTTGAGTTCCGTATGAGTGCATTCAGCGAAGAACGCGTCCTGAGCGTCCACCACTGGACCGACCGCCTGTTCACCTTCACCACCACGCGCGACCCGGCGCTGCGCTTCTCGAATGGTCATTTCACGATGATCGGCCTGAAGGTCAACAACAAGCCCCTGCTGCGCGCCTACAGCATCGTGAGCCCGAACTACGAGGAGCACCTCGAGTTCCTGAGCATCAAGGTGGAAGAAGGCCCGCTCACGTCGAAGCTGCAGCACATCCAAGTGGGCGACACCATCATCGTGGGCCGCAAGCCCACCGGCACGCTGCTGATCGACTACACGCTGCCCGCCAAGCGCCTCTACCTGTTCGGCACGGGCACCGGCCTTGCACCGTTCATGAGCATCATCCGCGACCCGGACACGTACGAGAAGTTCGCACGGGTCATCCTGGTGCACGGCGTGCGCCAGGTGGACGAGCTGGCCTACCACGACCTCGTGACCGACCACCTGCCCAAGCACGAGATCCTGGGCGAGATGATCGAGAAGCAGCTGCTCTACTACCCGACGGTCACGCGCGAAGAGTTCCGCAACCAGGGCCGCATCACCGACCTGATCGAGAGCAACAAGCTCACCGACGACCTCGGCCTGCCGCCCCTGAACGTCGAGGAAGACCGCGTCATGCTGTGCGGCAGCCCCGGCCTGCTGGTGGACCTGAAGCACATCCTCGAGAAGCGCGGCTTCAAGGAAGGCAACACCTCGACGCCAGGCGACTTCGTCGTCGAACGCGCCTTCGCAGAGAAGTAAGACCAGCGACGCCGCGCGCACGATGGCCGTCAGCCACTCCGTCACCAAGCCCCAGCGCCGCACCGGCGTGCGCGAGGCCGCAGCGCAGGCCACGCGCGACAGCATCCTGAAGTCGGCGACCAAGGTGTTCGCCAAGTACGGCTACGACGGCGGCAGCGTGGAGAAGATCTCCAAGGCCGCCAAGTCGTACGACCGGATGATCTACTACTACTTCGGCAGCAAGGAAGGCCTCTTCATCGCGGTGCTCGAAGGCATCTACAAGAGCATGGACGATGCCGAGGCCGCGATCGCGCTCGACGCCTCGCGCCCCGTGGAAGCGCTCACCGAAGTCATCCGCTTCGTGCTCGGCTACTACCGCAAGAACCCCGAGTTCGTCACGCTCCTGAACACCGAGAACCTGCACAAGGGCCGGCACATCTCGAAGTCGCTGCGGGCGCGCGAGTATTCGTCGCGGGCGGTGGCCATCATTGCGGAGATCCTGGCCAGCGGCTCGGCGCAGGGCCTGTTCCGCAAGGACCTCGTGGCGCGCGACATCTACCTGTTGATCGCGTCCACCGGCTATTTCTACACCTCCAACCGGCACACGCTCACCGCCTTCCTCGGCGAGCCGCTGGAGTCGCCGGAGGCGATCACGCATTGGGAAAACTTCGTGATCGAGACCCTGCTGCGCACCGTGCGCGCAGACGAAGCACAAGACACCCACATCCCACCCCACGAGGACACCACGAAATGGCAGAAATCGCAGCCGGCGGCAAGTCGGGCAAGGTCGTCATAAGGAACATCGGGCTCCTGCTCTCGGGCGACATCGACAAGCCCATCCTCGACGCCGACACCATCGTGGTGAACGACGGCCTGATCGTCGCGGTCGGCAAGGAGAAGGACTGCGACCTCGAAGGCGCCCAGACCGTCATCGACGCGAAGAAAACCTGCGTCGCGCCCGGCCTAATCGACAGCCACGTGCACCCGGTGTTCGGCGACTGGACGCCGCGCCAGGGCCAGATCGGCTGGATCGACTCGACCATGCACGGCGGCGTCACGACCATGATTTCCGCGGGTGAAGTGCACCTGCCGGGCCGGCCCAAGGACATCGTCGGCCTGAAGGCACTGGCCATCACCGCGCAGCGCGCGTTCGACAACTTCCGCCCCGGCGGCGTGAAGGTTCTCGCCGGCGCGCCCGTCATCGAAAAGGGCATGGTCGAGAGCGACTTCAAGGAACTCGCCGAGGCCGGCGTGGGCCTGCTCGGCGAAGTGGGCCTGGGCTCGGTGAAGGCCGGCTACGAGGCCAAGGAAATGGTGGCCTGGGCGCGCAAGTACGGCATCCAGAGCACGATCCACACGGGCGGCCCGTCGATCCCGGGCTCGGGCCTGATCGACAAGGACGTGGTGCTCGAGGCCGACGCCGACATCATCGGCCACATCAACGGCGGCCACACCTCGCTGCCCGAGGCGCATGTGTGCGAGCTGTGCGAGAAGAGCACGCGCGCGATCGAGATCGTGCACAACGGCAACGAGAAGGTCGCCATCGCCGCAGCCAAGGCGGCGCTCGAACTCAAGTGCCCGCACCGCGTGATCCTCGGCACCGACGGGCCCGCGGGCTCGGGCGTGCAGCCGCTGGGCATCCTGCGCTGGTGGCGATGCTGTCGTCCATCGCGAACATTCCGGCCGAGCTGGTGTTCTGCTTCGCCACCGGCAACACGGCGAAGATCCGCAAGCTCAACTGCGGGCTGATCGAGGTGGGCCGCGATGCCGACTTCGTCTTCATGGACCGCGCGCAGCATTCGCCCGCGCCGGGCCTGCTCGAAAGCGTGCAGCTCGGCGACATTCCGGACGTGGGCATGGTGATGATCGACGGCATCGTGCGCTGCGGCCGCAGCCGCAACACGCCGCCGGCCACCGAGATTCCGGTGGTGGTTTCGGGCGCGCACTGAGGCGCAGGCTCAGGGGCTGGGCTTCGACCTGAAGACCAGGTATCGCGCCGACAGGAAGTTGGCGCCCATGCCGGCCATGCTCCCGATGGCCACGCCGAGCGCGGCCGCCCAGCGGCCCTCGACCCAATGCAGCGTGAGCACATAGGCCCCGTAGTTCAGCACCGCACCGGCCGCCATGGTGGCGAGGTAGCCGAGGTATTCGCGCCAGATCGAGCCGCCCGCAGCGATGCGGGACGCGAAGGTATAGCGCCGGTTGAAGGCCCAGGTCGTGGTCGCCGCGGCCAGGAACGAGAACACGCGCGCGGCGTACCAACCCAGCCATGGCGCCAGCAGGTACAGCACGACCACATCGACCACGAGGCCGATCACACCCACCAGGGCGAACGACAGGAACTCGCGTCCGATCTTCATGGCACGGCGGCGCCGTGGCGCGCGCCCGGAATCGCCAGGTAGCGCAGGCGCTTGGCCTCGCGCCGGCCCAGCGTCACGGCATGCATCACGGTGCCGCACACCAGGGACAGCATCGCAGCCAGCATCGAGCCGGTGGCCAGCACCGCCGTGGGCAGCCGCGGCACCAGGCCGGTGTGCATGTAGGTGAGCAGCAGCGGAATCGCCAGCGCCAGCGATACCGCCGCAAACAGCGCCGCGATGATCGTGAAGAACCGCAGCGGCCGCTCGCTGATGAAGAGCTTGCAGATGGTCTCGAGGATGCGCCAGCCGTCGCGGTAGGTCGAGAGCTTGCTGTGCGAGCCTTCGGGCCGCGTGCTGTAGGCGGTGCTTTCTCGGCATAGGGCATGCGCAGCTCCAGCGCATGCACCGTGAGTTCGGTTTCGATCTCGAAGCCCCGGGACAAGGCCGGAAAGGACTTCACATAGCGCCGCGAGAACACGCGGTAGCCCGAGAGCATGTCGGTGAGGCCGCCGCCGAACAGCCGGGTCACGGCGCCCGTGAGCATGCGGTTGCCGAACCGGTGGCCGGCGCGGTAGGTGAGCGCGTCCTGCCCGTCGTCGACGCGGTTGCCGACCACCATGTCGAGGTTGTCGCCGATCAGCCGGTCGATCAGCCGGCGCACCGCGCCGGTGTCGTAGGGGGCATCGCCATCGACCATCACGTAGACGTCGGCCTCGACGTCGGCGAACATGCGCCGCACCACGTTGCCCTTGCCGCGTGCCGCCACGCGCGTGACGATGGCGCCGGCCGCGCGGGCGACGGCCGCGGTGTCGTCGGTCGAGTTGTTGTCGAACACATGGATCTCGACCTCGGGCAAGGCCGCGCGGAACCCGGCGACCACCTGGGCGATGGCCAGCGCCTCGTTGAAGCACGGAATGACTGCGGCAATGCGCGGCGCAGCGCCTCTGCGGCTCACGGAGGGATCGAGATCGGTCATGGCGTGGCGGTCAAGGATGCGGTAGACCCGGCTGCCGTCTTTCTCGTACTGCAGGGCGAAATACTTGTCGAATTCGATGCGGGCACTGAACACGGGCACCACCGTATCAGGAAGAACGACCGCCACAAAACCCATGCCGCCGAGCTTGCGCGCGAGATCGCCGCCCGACAGCCGCCCGAAGTCGGTATAGCGCCATGGCCCGAGCGTGTCGCCCCAGATCGGGTTGGGGCCGTAGTAGATCGCCTCGTTCAGCGCGATCTGGTAGACGCGGCCGGTGGCGTTCCGGCGCAGGTAGTCCATGACGGCGTAGCCCGGCACCTGCTTGCGCAGGAAGGCCTCGCGTGTTTCGGGCGTGGGCGATATCTTCGCGACCTTGCTCGCGGTCTGCTTGACCGACACGGCCGCCAGCACGGCCAGCAGCAGCACGACCACCCAGTCACCGGTGCGGGCCGGGGTGCGGTTGCTGACGGGCACGGGCGCACCCTCGTTGCGCTTCGTGCCGAACACGCGGCGCACCCCCGACACGCCCCAGCCGAACAGCACCTGCCAGCCCAGCGCCGCCATCAGCGCCAGCAGCGGGAAGGAAGCGGTCAGATAGCGCGGGTAGCGCGAGGTCGCGACCCACACGGCCAGGGAGTAGAAGCAGAACCAGCCCGCAGCGCGCACCGCGGCCGAGCGCTTCCACAGAATGCTGAAGGGCGCGAGGAACACGGCCCAGATCAGGAAGTTGGGCAGCTCGGCGTGATCGCGCACATCGGCGACCTGCTGTACGTAGTTGGCCGGAATCCAATCGGTGAAGCCGAACACCCGCGCGCCGATGGGGTTGAACGGATCGCCCGTCATGATCGCGTTGCGCGCATACCAGTACACGCACGGAATCAGGAAGCAGAGCAGCATCAGCGCCGAAGCCCTGGGCCTGCGTTCGTGCCGGATGACGAACAGCGCAACGAGCGGCAGGAAGATCAGCGCCTGGTATTTCGAGCCCGCAGCCACGCCGAGGCAGAACGCGGCCAGGCCCAGCCAGCGCATGCCGCCTTGCACGGGCTCCGATTCGCGCCACCACCACAGCGACACGCAGGCCGTCAGCACGAAGAGCGCCACGCCCATGTCGATCAGCGCATTGGAATAGTCGCCGAGCCCGAGCCAGATGGCGGCACCGATGCAGGCGGTGAGCCGGTTGGCATGCCGAATGCCGAGGCGGTAGACCATCAGCACCGACAGGCCGCCCGCCAGCCCGTTGAGGAAGTGCGGCAGCACGTCGTCGCCCAGCTGCAGCGCAGCAGCGTAGAGCAGGTTGTAGTTGTACGGGAACCAGGGGTAGCGCAGCCAGTCGTGGATGCCCAGCACGCCCTGCTGCGCCACCTCGCGCGCATAGGGCAGGTGGTACATCAGCTCGTCGAAGGCGGCCGGCGGCGCCAGCGGTGCCACCAGCGCGGGCAGTGCGACCAGTGCCAGCGCGACCATCGCGATCCGGTCGACATACGCCCACGGTGCGGCGACGGCACCTGCGCGAAGCGTGCGCAGCTCGCGCAGCCACGCCGGCAGTTGCAGCGCGGCCGCAACCACGCCTGCCGCAATCAGCGCGAGCGTGGCGCCGGTCTTGAAGACACCGAAGACGGCCAGCGCCTGGAATGCGCAGATGAAGAGGCCGATGCCCAGGGCCACGGCCACGGCGGCCTCGAGCCAAGCATCGCGGCGCGGCGGAGGGGCCAGGCGGCTCAGCAC